>CALRJJ020000007.1:0-19450 GCA_943367505.1 Flavobacterium psychrophilum
GCCGGTCTCACAAATTTCATCCAAACTACACGAAGTACAGGTACACAACACTGGCAATAGCCAGGCTGACATCAGCCTCGCCGATAAAGCTACTATTCCAAACAAAGACTTTGTTCTGAGCTGGAATGTCGCTGAAGACGCGCTCAAGAGCGGCTATGTTACTTACCGTGACCCATCAGCCAAAGATGGCGCGGGTTACTTCACAGTGATGCTAATTCCACCCAAGCGAATCACACCAGACAAAGTAGCGCCAAAAGAAATGGTATTTGTTATTGACTGTTCCGGCTCACAGAGCGGTGCGCCGTTGAACAAAGCAAAAGAAACCATGCACTACATATTAGATCACATGAATGCCAATGACACATTCCAAATCATTGCCTTCAACAGCACTCAGTCGCAATTTGCCGATAAGCCGCAGCCAGTGAGCGCTGACATGAAGACCAAAGCCCGCCACTTTATCGACAATCTGCAAGCCAATGGTGGCACCTGGATGGCTCCAGCGGTGGAGAAAGCTTGCGCCATTCCAGCCGACGGCAACCGCCTGCGCATCGTTACCTTTATGACTGACGGCTATGTCGGCAATGACTACGAAGTGATGGGCATGATCAAAAAGCTCAGAGGAAAATCACGCTGGTTCTCCTTCGGCACCGGCAACAGTGTCAATCGCACATTAATCGACGGCATGGCCAAAGAAGGCGGCGGCGAGGCTGAATATGTTCTATTGAACAGCTCAGCCGAAGAAGTAGGCAAGAAATTCTACGACCGCATTTCTACTCCAGTGCTAACCGATGTAGAAGTAAAAGTAGATGGAGTGACAACCAAAGAGGTTTATCCCAAAGAAGTCTCAGACGTTTGGGCAGAAAAACCACTCTACTTCAAAGGCAAATATATCAAAGGCGGTCAGGGCACCATTGTGCTCAAAGGCTTTGCCGGCGGTAAACCGTACGAGCAAAAAATCAATGTCCGCTTCCCCGAATCTGATACCAAAAACCGTGGCGTCGCTTCAATGTGGGCTCGCGCCAAAGTTGACAGACTGATGAGCGAAGACTGGTTCGGCGCCCAATCAGGCCAAGCCAATAAAGAAATCAAAGATGAAATAACAAATGTCGCTCTCGATCATCACATTCTCACTCAATACACATCATTTGTTGCAGTTGACGAAAGCAAAGTAACAAAAGGAGATCCAGCAAAAACTGTCAACGTCGAAGTAGAAATGCCTGATGGTGTCTCACGAGAAGGAATATTCGGTCGCGGCCAAGACGGTAAAGTAGTTGCCAGGCTTCAACCAATGGCCGCTATGCCAGCTCCGTTTATGAGCGGATCGAGAGCAAAGGGAATAGCATTCGGCTTTAGTGCTGGCGCTGGAGGCTCCGCTGGCGGTGGCGGAGGACAAAGCTATGGCCAGCCATCTGTTAGCCGTCACCAAATGGCAACAAACGCTATGCAGCTCCAGATCTTAAATTCCTCACCGAACGTAAACCTTAAAGCAGCTCTTCCAGCTTCTGGGCAGGCCTTCTACAAAGCTCCGCCGCGGTTCTCTATTGCTGACGCTAGCAATGGTCCAGTCGGCGCGCCACTAACAAAAGTCAGCGAGAAGAAAGAAATGGTTGATCAACTGCGGGACCGAGAAGCAGACAAGAAACTAGCCAAAGACGATGCCTCTAAACTCAAACCTGCCAGTGAAGAAATCTTCGACACTAGCAAGATGTCTCAATCGCTAGCAGCAGGGCTGGCAAGCACTGGTAAAAACAAAAACACAAGCCTGAACACTGCACGCAAAGGCGACCGATACTTGTTGGCAATAACCATCAAAGACCTCACCAGCGAAATCGAGAAAATTTTGAAAGCACTTGGTGTGGAAATTGTATCGAAAGACGCGGCGAAGACTGATGCTCAAGGTAAGAAAACAACAGTGGTAAGAGCCTACCTCAAACTAAACAAACTAGAAGCTCTGGCCAAACAAGATTTCGTTTTACACATCGACCTTGCTTCGGACCGCAAGTAGAGACTGTAATCTGAAAACAAAGGACCGCCTGCAAAGGCGGTCTTTTTGTTTGAGGGATTCAGATCTTTCTTGACCGCCGGAAACCTGAAGCTTGGTTCTATAAGGCTATACTGTGCAAGAATAAACTGAATAGCAGATAGTGAATAACTACTATCGAAACCCAGGAATCCTGTGCCCGAAGAATCGCCCTACGCCGTCCTAAAGCTACCAGACTACAGATTGCTTCTGATGAGCCGTCTGCTTGTTACGATTGCCATTCAGATTCAAGGCATTGCCGTGGGCTGGCAGATTTACTCCATCACTAATAGCCCTCTCGCCCTTGGTCTAGCAGGGCTGACAGAAGCCATACCTGCTATCGGAGTGGCTCTCTACGCCGGCCACGTCGCTGACATTGTTGACCGCCGCAAAATCGTGCTCTGGGCCGTAGCCTCTTTGGTTGTGAGCATGGCAATTCTCACAATCTGCACATTGAGCACCCACCACAACCCAACCCTTCTAATATGTATATTTTCGATTATTGCGTTGTCGGGGGTATCTCGCGGCTTCTATGGCCCGGCAATTTTCGGCATCGTCTCAGATATTGTCCCCCGACCACTCTTGGGCAACGCCGCCGCTTGGAACAGCACAGTGTGGCAATCATCAGCGGTAGCTGGCCCAATCTTAGGGGGCGTGCTCTATGCCTGGCTCCATGCGCCTTACACCTACTTGGCTTCCACAGTGATGCTGATGGCAGCTTTCGTTAGTTTCTGCCAGGTGAAGTCGCGCACAGTGATCACACCAAAGAAGTATGAAAGTGTTTTTGAAAACATCAAAGAAGGCTTAGATTTTGTCTTCAAGAACCAAGTGATTCTTGGTGCCATGGCATTAGACCTATTTGCCGTGTTATTTGGTGGGGCCGTAGCCCTGCTGCCAATTTTCGCCAAAGAGATATTTCATTGCGGCCCCGAAGTATTAGGCATGCTCAGAGCGGCACCATCAGTGGGCTCTATGGTGACAGCAATAGTACTTACTCACCGACCAATCACTCATAACTCAGGCAAAATATTCATGCTTGCGGCAGCTGGGTTTGGTGCTTGCATGATTGCCTTTGGTCTCTCAACCAATCTCTATTTATCGCTCTTGATTCTCACCATAAGTGGTGCCTTAGATGGAATAAGCGTCTGGGTACGGAGCACAATCTTCCAACTAAAAACACCAAACGAAATGAAAGGCCGCGTCTCAGCAGTGAACAACATGTTCATTGGCTCATCAAATGAAATCGGCGAATTCGAATCAGGTGTCACAGCCAAGATCATGGGCTTAGTACCATCAGTGGTATTTGGTGGAATCATGACACTTATCGTTGTGCTGGTGACGAGCATCAAAGCCCCCAAACTAAGACGCCTGAATATCCACGAACTCTATAAAGAACAAAGCGAAGAACTTTCACAGAAGTAAAAAGTCTACGATTGTGGAAACTAACTGTGCTTCTACTCAAGGAGCAGGGCGGGCATAGCGTCTTGCCGGAACTGACGGAAGCACTCATGCAAGAAGGCTCGCGGAGTTCTTCCTAATGCTCTCAAAGCTTCTCTATGGTCAACAACAAAGACGCCGGATATGCCAAGGAATACAGCACTCCAGAAATAATAGATAAGCCAACGAGCGAAGCGGGGGCGAGGCGACATCTCCTTGCGCATAAAGCTCCAGTGAAACTTAAGGTGCGCCATTTCATCAAGCACAATGTCTGAAAAGATAGCGCGCAAGCAGGGCTCAGGAAGTCTATCAGCACAAGCCTTATAGAAGCTTTTGCCAACAATTTCTGCAGTCAAAATAATGAAAATCTCGGTCTTAAGACCAAGCATATGACGCATGGTGACAAAAGCATAGTCAGACCAGTGCCAAGTAATAAGATAACCATCCATCAATTCAATAATACGTGCAAGGATCTGAGCATGGCCGTTCTCCTCTTTTATAAATAGATCAATGCACTGTTCATAAAGAGGATCATTGAGAGTTTTGGCATATTGCCGCAAATGAGTGCCATCGCCAGTTTCACCGACCTGAAAACGCTGCAATGATTTGATAATAGGAACTCGAACAGAAAATGGAATATCTAAATACTGCGGCCAAACAATTGGCAGTTTATTCTTTTTATTGTTCTCAAAATAGGCAAGCCATTCTGCTGATGAAAAGACCTTGCGGTTAAAACTGGCGTCAGCGGCCGTATTTGGAGCATCCTCTTCGGGCGGTTGGAGCAATCGCTGTGAAGTCATCCTGTAATCCTCGCCATATAGGTTCGTCTACTCTTGACCATGTATCAACTTTTGAGCGCTCCATATGAGCCTAACAGACGAGGTCAGAACATGAGGTAAACAAATGACTTGCTTTGATCGCTTCAAACAAAAAGCGAGTTAAGACGAAGAAGATCGATGTAAGCGACTGGATCTATTTTTGCCAACCGCTCTAATCTTTCTTATCACCGAGAGGCAAAGCCAAGGCCCTGGTCAGCTTTGAACTATTAAGCAATTCAGTGCCATGATGCTTTGCGCAACAATAACTCCAGCTTAAATTTGTAGAATTACACCAAAACTTCGTAAATACCGAGGCGGCGAATTCCGACTGCCGAGGCAAAATAGAACTCCCCCCGTTTTATATAGAGGCCTTTGCGTGGACGCATCTGACTCATCAAATAGCTCGCAGGCCGATAAGGCCCGCAGCTTCTTCGGCAATGAATGCCCTCTTCAACCAGGCCCTACCGAGCTGCCGACCTTAGATGTGGGCCGCAACACTCAGGGCTGCCAGTTCAGAGACTTCGCCCAGCCCGACACAAACTCTGGCATGGATATCCTCGCCCTCTACAAAGAGAAGCGACCAAGCATCGTGCAGCTAAAAATGGATGGCCACAAAGACAAAGGTGGTCAGTCCATACCCGAAAACTGGGGTGGAACAGCATTCATGGTAGCGAAGGAAGCGAACAGCTGTCTGGCCATAACAGACAACCATGTGGTCAACGGTGTTCCCAACGTTAACGGCATTCCAGATAAACGCACAGCCGTGACAAATACAGGTGAAAGTTTCGATGCAAAGGTCATTGCCACAGACAAGAGCCAGGACCTGGCACTAATTGAAATTGCTACAGGCGATAAAACAGCAGCAATATGCAAGCCGCTAGAAATAGTCGACAACAAAATGGACCAAGCCAACGTTCCGGCTCTGGCTATAGGCCAAGCTTATACCTCCGGCGGCTTCTTTGTTGCCGAAGGAACATTCGATGGCATAAAGAAGCGCGGCGACGCGAAACCAGCGCCAGCACCACTGCCTGGTGAGGATGCCGACAGAGATGTACAGGTCTTGACCATGCATGTGCGCCCTGGGGTCTCCGGCGCGCCAGCATTTGAAAAGGACGGCAAAGTAGCCGGAGTCATAGACATGGGCGGCGGGCTAGGCTTTGCCATTAGTACGCCCATAACCAAGCAGACAATTATTGATTTGAAGGCAAAGAAATAAGGCACCTTTGAGCTGTTCAATGCAAATTGGCAGCTGATGGTGGCGGCAAGCAAGCTATTGCGCCCTAATTAAAGCAACCTTTAATAAGGAATTTCGTTATTAAAGGAAAAGGCCTTATCCTTTAATAACGAGGTCGCTTTGCAAAGCCAACTTTAATTGAATGGGTAAAATATGACTGCAGCAGAATCAAATCGACTCAAATGTTCCTTCTGTGGCAAGACCCAAGAAAAGGTGAAGAAGCTAATCTCTGGACCAGGGGTCTACATTTGCGACGAATGTGTTGATCTTTGCAATGAAATACTTGAAGAGGAAGTCTTCGACGTAGAGGGGAAGACAGGGGCCAGATCCGGCTCGCCACCTCCCGTAAGAATCGACGAGCGCGACTTGCCTGAATTGACTGTTTGGAGCAGCAAACTGAGCAAAATAAAATCGCTAGCTGCCGATCAGTGGCGCGGGCAAAAACTTGACGATGATACTAGTGATGAAGCAGCCCTGGTCTCTGTAGCATGCGTAGGCTTGGAAGAACTGCTCGATTACTATCGAAGGAATAGCATAGAAGCCGGAGTGGAACCTCTTCTACGCGCACTGCTGCATTTAAAAGAACGACTCGCCGGAAACGCCAGCCCAGAGCTTGTACCGTTCTTAGAACAATTAGCAGTGTTTTACTCAGACAGCAGAGACTATCATATTGCCGCTTCATTACTTGAATGGCTTTTGGAAATTGGCTTCATTCATGAGGTAATAGACGAAGCAAGACAAAGGCAGTACGCCTTCAACCTAATCAAGATCTACATGCGCCTTGGAAAAACAATAGAAGCCGACAAATTGCTCGACAGCCTAAACTAAAAAATCGGCATCGCTCAACTTCGGATTAAGACTGACGCGATCGAAACTCAGCTCTGTTTCAATATGCAATGACGAATGCTTGATGGTCGTGCCTTCAGCTTTTTCGTTTTTAAGCGGACTGAGAATGGCGTCAAAGAATTCTCCTGTTTTTGCCATGGCAGCAAAGACTTCTCTAGCAAACTCAGTGTTGACCGGCTTTGTGGTTATTTCTATAGAATGAATGAAATAACTAATACTAGAAACAGTCAAACGCACAATACCAGCAGAGCCAAGATCACCTTCCAAGAAGAGCTTGTTCGCCTGTTCTTTCACTTGCACCAAGCGAAAACAATTACGCTTAATATACCAGAGACAATTTTCTTTGGGGCTGAAACAAAAATGGATAAAAGCAAAAATCTCAGCAGGAATACTAGCAGCCTGAAAAACAGTCATAGTTGATGGAATGCCAGTAGCACCGACAAATTTGGCGCGCTCATCATCAGGCCCTTTAATAAAAATGGAACTGCCAACGAACCTAAACTTGACGTCGCTATCCTGAAAAACCAGTACCATTTCATTTGGTTTGCGATACGAAAGCTGAAAAGCGCGTCTAGTTGTCCCACTTAATTTGGGATCAGTGAGCGAACGCCAGTCTCTGACCCAGTTTCCATACAAGACAAAGCTATCCAGATCTCGCACTACAAAAAATGATTTCTCTAAAATATCTTGAGCGTTCATTAGACAGTCCGCTCCTTTACACTATCTTTTGCTGTGTCCTTTAGCTGATGGGTCGGCAAAGCGACATAGCAAGAAAGGTATGTCTCACGCTCAAAGCAAGGTGGCTTCTTTAGAAAAGGATTTATCGGAACAAACTTAACCCATTCAGGAAGCTTATCGACAAAAGTGCGCTGACCAAAACCAACCAAGGCATAGTCATTTTTGTCTATGACAAGAAACTGCTCACTCTTATATATGTTTGAGCCGACCAGCCAATAATATCGATCTTCACTCCAATCAAATTTCTCTCTCAATACTTGCACGAGCGGAATATGTGCTGTTTTCTTTGCATCTTCAAGAAGAAAACGATGGCGACCACGATAGAGGCCTTCTTCGTCGTCACGTCCAGCAAGAAAAAACCATAGGTCCAAAAAACCCGTATATGGCGCTGCCAAAAAGCGATTATCAAAGCTAAGGCGCTTTGATGAATACAAGTTGCTCGCTAACTCGCCAGCCTGGCGACCCAAGAGATTGTTAGGCAAGAGCTTGGCGCTAAAATCGCGCGCTGGCGGTGTGCAATGGGAAGCCTCGATAGACAATT
The DNA here is from genome assembly GCA_943367505.1 of Flavobacterium psychrophilum. GTDB lineage: Bacteria > Cyanobacteriota > Vampirovibrionia > Obscuribacterales > Obscuribacteraceae. Next base: position 7,635 of record CALRJJ020000007.1, read on the forward strand.
CAACCGGCGGACGGAACTCAATCGCCAAATCAAACTTAACCGGAGCAATGTCAGACTCAGTCTCATAAAAAACTTCGCCCACACCCTGACCGCTAAAATACTTGCCATTTCTCAGCTGTAGCCAGGATTGCTCAATGACTTCATAGGCGTCTCGTTTAGTTTTACTTTCCAAATCAACCTTTCAAAAACCGACCATAAAACGATCATAACACCAGGCCAAACTGCAATTCTGCCGGTTTTGCCCACTCGGCCAATCTTCACCACACTAGTATTCTTCCCACCCTTTGACCACAGTTCTGACACAGCGGCTCACTAACATGCAGCTATGGTCAAGCCTTAGCCTTGCCAATCAAATAGTAAAACGCAATGAAGAATTAAGGGATTTAGCCTATGCGCACAAAGCTCAGAGCACGATTGAGACAGCAACGTCGTACAAGCCGTACAAGCAACGTGCACAACATAATGGCAGCGCGCCTAGAAGCAAAATTAGAAGCAAAATTAGACGCAAAATTAAATGAAGAACGAGCCAATAGTCCAAGAACTCGCTTCAACTGGCAGGTGCTTGCTGCCACCTGGCTAGGTGAAATGTTCGACGGCATGGACGCGTCAATTTATGTACTAGTAATGTATCAGTGCCTTTCTGAATTAATCGGCTCTAGCGCTCACAGTACAGTGGCACCCATCGGGGCGACAGTGCTGGCAATTTTCATTGTCGGCTGGGTAGTCGGAGGCATTTGCTGCGGCATACTAGCCGACTACTACGGCCGCTCCAAGGTGATGCTGGCAACGATCCTCGTATATGCAGCCGCCAGCGGCCTTTGTGCCCTCAGCCATAACTGGGTTGAATTAGCTTGCTACCGTTTTCTTGTTGGCTTCGGCATCGGTGGCGAGATAGGCCTAGGTGCAGTTCTTGTAGCGGAGACTTTCAAAGGTCGCTCGCGACTGCACGCCGCTTCCTTCATTGCCAGCTCCTTTGCTGCCGGCTATCTACTGGCGGCATTAGCCAATCTCTATCTCGGCCATCTGGGTTGGCGTTATCTATTTCTCTTAGGCGTTACACCAGCTCTGGTCACGCTCTACTTCCGCACGAAATTGAAAGAGCCAGAACACTTCGAGCAAGTGCAGCGGGCGAAGCAGATAGAAAGAGAAATTGCAAAAGCATACGGCAGCAAAGTTATCCATGAGCCCTTTACTTTGCCTCAAATCTTCGCCCGTCACAACCTGGCCAAAACCCTGGCAGCAATTGGCCTTTCCACGCCAGCTATCGTTGGCTACTGGGCTGTTCTCTCATGGCTTCCAGCCTGGGTAACACAGATGGTTGGCGGAGAAGCCATCGTTGAGCGCAGCGTCACAGCTGTAGCACTCAATATTGGTGGATTAATCGGCGCCCTTGGTGCTGGCCTGCTGGTAGAAAAAATTGGCAGGGCTAAAAGTTTTCGCCTGGCCAATTGCGGAGCGCTTCTTTGTGGTCTGATTCTCTTTGGCACCATTAAAGAATATGGTCTTCCACTATTGAGCATTGCCTTTCTCCTTGGCTTTTTTGCTCAAATGCTTTTTGCTCTTCTATTCATCTATGTGCCAGAGTTGTACGAAGCTAAAATTCGCTGCACCGGAGTTACCACAAGCATCACCGCCGGGCGCATATTTGCGGCCATGGCAGCCATGCTTGGTGGGCAAATAATTGCCTGCCTCAATGGTTCATATGCCAGCGCGGCTATCTTGTTTTCTAGCGTCTACTGTATTGGCGCCATAGTTAGCTTCTTCTTGCCAAAGCACAAAGAAGAAGTTGCCTCTTATGAAAGCGAAAAATTTCGAGCTGCAACTGTCATAGCCTAATTGAAAAGTGCGGCATCGCGGGCCACTGCTACAAGCCAAGAAACTATACTGGGGACAAGCAGGCCAAACTTAATGAGAAAAGCTCCTACATGTGCTTTACGAGCAGCACTGTAGATAGCTATCGGATCGCGACAGATATAACGGTGGTAGGTAAACAGTCCAGCCAAGGCCATAAGTAAACCAAAAGCCATAAGTGCCAACTCGAAAGAATTGGCGATAATAGCGCAAAAAGCTTCCAAATTGGCCAACATATTAACGCGCACTGTCCGCTGCCCCCGTCAGTAGTAACTTATCTTGCATGTCCGTATCAATTGCACTCCATCTCTATGCAAGGAACATAGAGCAACAGAGAAACTGGAAACAGCGGATTAGCCCTGAACATAATTCAGGTGATTTGCCTAGTCTCTATGACTGGCAGGAAAAATCATGCGGATAAAAAGAATCAGGCCGGTACAAATCATATAAATACACACCGGGATGCTAAAACCGGGCTCAATTACAGCCTCACTTGGGTTAGCAGGATTATATGAAACCCTGATATTCTTACCGATTTCAGGATCTACACCGTTATAGCTAGTGACCTGATTGCCAAGGTTGAACTCCATGCCAACCCGCGAAAAAGTTAGCTCTAAAGAGTGTTCAAAGTTGGTAGTGTATTTCTTCGGCCCTACTTGAAAAGCAGCAGTACGGCCAACCTTAAGATCATTTTTCACAACAACAGCATTGGCTACAGGCCATTTAGCGCTATTGCTAGCATCGGTGAAGGCGGGAACAGCCAAGATAAGTGCTATTACAGCGGGAATTAATGCAAAAATGAAACTCATATTAACGCCCCGAAACAACTACATCATTTTTTATTTCTACCACACGCATTACATAGTACGCCACAGCAGCTACAAGCCATGACTGCACAGAGCAGATACCAACAAAAAGTGATTCTAAACCAGGAATCACCCCAGCAGTGCAGATACCGACAAGCAGGCCAAGGTGAGAAGCAATAAAGGCTGGCCAGCGAATTGCTGGCAGCTCGTTCATAGGTACGACCACAGAACTATTATCGGGCAAATTATAACGCAGCTTAATTACAAATTCTTCGATGATCATAATCACCGTCATTACCGGAATGATTACACAATTGAGCGATGCAATTGACTCCAGGGAGCGGCTTGAGCCAGCTTGCGCCAACCAGGCGGCAAAAGCAGAAGAGGCACCAGCAAGAATAATGACAGCGACCTTATGGGGCAATCGTTTGAGATTTTCTAAGGCATTGATCATGCCGTACATATTGGAATCGTTAGCAGCGCAATAGTTTGCAATCAGCACAAGAGCGGCAAACAAAGCCACTCCACCAAAAGAATAGACATTCATATAATTAGTGGCAGTAATATAATCGGTGATACCAGAAAGCCTTGCCACCATCCAACCGGTAGCGGGGAAAATTACTTCACCCACCAGCAGAGCCGCAATCAGTGAATAGACTACAAATTTTTTATTGGGTTTACTGTAGCGCCAGTAATCAGGCTCGTTGCCCCAAACGGCAAAACCAATGACAAAGCTCGAAACCAGAGTCAATGCCGACATGAAAGAAACCGGAGCATGGCCAGACACAGAGGAAGCGGTCAAGACATCTATTGGTACAGTCGGGACGACTTTACAAAAAGTGTAGCCAACCCAAAGCACCAAAAGCGGTGCAGCAAAATATCGGGCGAAATTAGCAACGCCTTGAAAGCCAAAGAAATTATTGACTGCCATCAGCATAGATAAGCAAGCAGCAAAGAGCGGCACCGGCCAATTGATATTAAACAAACCCTTAAGCGCATCGGCACAGAGCACTGCGTCGATAGCGTACCAAGCAGACATCAACCAAATGGCATGAAACGAGACCAGCCAGGTGCCATAGCGTCCGAAAGTCTGCCTTGTCAAAACCGAATAAGTAAGACCACTGCGCACACCAAGCCAGGCTGCTGGCACCGAATAGATCAAGAGAAAGAAACAGCTCAATATCGAGCAAGTCAAAACCTGTCCGAGAGTGAGCCCCTGCTTAAACCATTGAAAGCCAATCAAGACTGTTGGGAAGGCAGTCACCATGGTAATCCACAACAGTGTCATGGTGATTGGGCCGCGGCGTTCGCCTAGAGGAACAGCGTCAAGAATATGATCATCGCCGCTGTTCATTCATTCCTCTCCAGCAGGGCCAGAAGCAGTTTTTCAACCTCTGGCCACTCGCTGTCGAGTATGCGAAACCAGGCAGTATCTCGGTTGCGTCCTTTTATGATGAAGTGACTCTCCTGAATACCTTCGAATTTGAAACCCATGCGCAAAGCGGCTTGGCGTGACCGCAAATTGAGAGCATCACATTTCCACTCCACTCTTCTATAACCCAAATTAAAAGCATGTTGCAGAAGCAAGTAAGTAGCTTCTAAATTAGCTTTGGTGCGCTGCACAAGTGGGCTATACCAGATGTTTCCCAGTTCAATTTTGAGGTGGTTAGGAAAATTATTGAGATAGTTGACTACACCAATCTGTCTATTGGTAGCCACATCAAAAACACAATAACAAAGACCGTTCTCAGCTCTCTCTTGAGCAAAGAGGAAGGCCGCCAACTTACAGCTCGTCGGAAAAGGGCCAGCCGACATATAGCGCCAAATTAGGGCATCGTCATCATAACTATCAATTTTACGCTCACCAAGCTCAGCCGCCGAACCGTTTGAAACAGCAAAGAGAGCTTCGTTATCGCGCTGCAAATCAATCGGTACGAGCTTAACGAGCCGACCGACAAGGGTTACAGCAGCAGGCTTAAGCGGCAAAGAATTGCTTTTTGCAAGCACTTCATCTGGCAGCAATTCCGACACTTCGACTCCAGCTTCACTCAAGAGCGGCACTCACTTCTAGCTCTGCGTTTTTTGTTGCTTCAAGCAGAATCTCCGCGATAGAATCGATCCAATCGCTGTGTTCATGCTTAATAAAACATGAGCGGAGAACAGTAACACTATCTTGGTCCCAATCTAGCATCATATTTTCTTCGAGCAGAGAGCTCGGTAAAGTTGCCAGAGCCAAATGCAAATTCTTGGCAGCAGCAACCTTGAATACTCGCCGAGACAGGGCCGAAACAGCGCTGGCCTTTGCGGTCTTTGCCTTCAAGGTCGCACTAATAGGTATCGGGGCGTAAATGAGAATATCCAAATCAGGCTTAAGTGGCAGGAAGAACTTAGCACTAGAATCAGAATTCGAAATCGACTTCAGTTTGTCATACATCTGCAATGCCGCTTTTCTGCACTTTTCAATATTGACTGCAAACTGACCACCCTTGAGCAAGGGAAACATTTGCTGAGTAGCCCAAAGCGCGGCAGCCGAGGCACCAGGCCTCGAACACTCAAGACTAATTTCACCGAGATGCAAATCAGCCGAACTAAAATAGGTATAGGGAGAATCATGTTTATAAAGGGCGCCCACAGCAGGATCTTTAAACAAAACGCAACCGCAACCATAAGGCTGATAGCCATGTTTGTGTGGATCAATCACCACCGAATCAGCTTCCTTTATCAAGGCGTAGGTTTCGGCCACAGCCTCATCTAAATTTCCTGCCAGAATAAAGTAGCCACCATAGGCGGCATCAACATGGATACGAAACTGATACTTATCGCGCAGCTTTAGAACCTCTTTTAGTGAGTCGACAGAGCCTGTCGATGTAGTTCCGGCTGTTACCACCACAGTGCCAACATTGCCTTGAATTAGATGTTCTTCTAATGCGGCCATGTCCATGCGACCGCTAGGGCCCACAGCAACTTTTGCGAACTCTAGACCCAGTACCGCACTGATGCGACTGTGGGTATAGTGCGCCTGTTCTGAAGCAAGAATAGTCTTTCCTGGGTGCAAAGTTCCCGCCACCCACAAGGCTTCTAAATTAGCCATGGTGCCACCCCCGCACAAATGACCAAGATGCTGCTCGAAACCAAACATTGAAGCAATGTTGGCTACAGCTTCTTTCTCTAAAGCCGAAGTAGCTCTGCCCCCATCTAAAGCGTGATTATTGGGATTGACCCAAAGGCTAAGCATGTAGGCTAAGCGAGCAATTGAGTGTGGCGGCTTGAGCATTTGCCCAGCATAGAGCGGATGCTGATAAGGATAGTTATCTTGCAAGCGCTCGGCTAGATCGAGCATAACCACTCGCAATCTATCAACATCAACTTCTGCTTCAAAAGGAGGAAGATCAGCGAAACATTCCTGCATTTTATTGACAGCTTCTTCGAGCAAATGCAAACTTTTAGTCTCAAACAGCATATTTAATCTACGTCTCTCAGCCAATACAAATAAGAGCCAAACTATAGCAAAAATTGAAACTCAAGGGGCAAATGCTCAAGGGCTGATACTCACGAATCTTTCACGCTGCCATCGCTAATCTCATGCATACACCCCACGCTGCAAGAGGTTCAATATGTTCGACCAGGTTCAAGAAGATGTTAGGCCAAAAATCGAGCCCGCCACCTCGGCTTTTCTTGATCAACTACAAAAGCCCTTCAGCGCTGGCAATATAGCCGACAACAAAGCAGAAGCCGGTTTCAATAAAACCAATAACAAAGGCAGCCTGAACGACCTGCTGTTCGATCCCACTCCCCTAGGAAAAGCACTTAATAGTGGCTTCAAGGCCGAACCTCATCATATAGAGAATGTGCCAATTCCGAAGCCAAGACCGGCAGATTTAGAGACAAAGAAAGCGGAAATACAAAAACCAGCTCCACTTTCAAGAGATCAAAAAGCAGCCCTAAAAGAATTGACCGCCTTTAAATTCGGGTCAATCACGGGCCCTGGCATGAGCGAAGCAAAAGCAGCCAGCGACCAACTAATTAAAGAGCCAAATAAAGCTACAGCCTTGCCCAAATACAAAGGTCGTTTCGAAGATGCCATCGCCACCTCAGACAAAAACTATTTTGATGTAGAGAAGAAACAAAGCCCAATCATTGCAACTGCTGAACTCAGCTATGGTATGGCCATCACCAGGCTAACTGATTCTGTCAGCAACTTCTCAAAGGAGATTGAAAAACTGCCGCCCGACGCACAGAAAAAAGCACAACAATTGCGAACCGACTTGGCTGATCCAGCTAAAACAGGAAAGGCTCAACAACGGTTTGCCAATGACTTCAAAGACTATCCCGATTTTGTCAGCGCCACTGGCAAGCTAATTTCCGACGCCAAAGCAGAAGAGCTGGCCGATTCGGATTTAACCAAAGCCCGCAAGCCAATAATTGACGCTGCAAGAGAGGAGGCTCTGACAAGATACATTTACAAGCGAGCAGCAGATTTAGCTGGCAATGCCACACTTTCAAGAAGTGTGGGTGAAGAGGCACTACTAATGGCACAACGAGCAGCCGAAATTGAACAAAAAGAGAAACCTAAAGCCAGCAGCCTAATTGGCATTTGATATGTAGAGCATCAATAAAAAACGAAAAAAACTACTTAGGCCGATGAGCTTCGATAATTCTGGCGCTATTCTCATCGAGCCAACGCTGCGCCCCTTCTTGATTGGTGAAATCGCCTTCGCGCTGTGCTTCGCGGGCAGCTTCAATTACAGCTTTAAAATGCGGTCCGGGTTTGATATTCATATTGAGCAGCATATGACCATTAACAATGGGCTTCTCACCAAGCTTACCTGCTTCTCTCAGCTCTTCTAACTTTTGCAAAAGAAACTCTTTGTGAGAGCGTCCAGCGTCAGAATTTTTACTGCCAGTGGCATCGGCGTGCTGAATCTCAATCAAATCCATGACGTCTGGTCGCTCCAGCAGGGCTGTAAGCTTACCGGGACGCATGACCGTAACTTCGTGCATTGCCATGTGCAAGCGCACCAACTCAGAAATGCGCTCTTGTTGATTGGAAGACAGCTTTAGTCTGCGAGCAATTTCTTGGGTAATCTCTGCACCTTTGGCGTCATGACCATGGTTAGATATGCCACCATCAGGCCAGAATTTCTGCGTTGCGGGCTTACCAACATCATGCAAAAGTCCACCCATCATGCGCTCAAAATTTCCGCCTGTGAGATTTTTCAAGACCAGTTTCGTATGAGTCCAGACCGTTCCTTCCGGGTGCCAAACAGGGTCTTGCCGCCCTTTTGGCCCTCTTAACTTGTAGACTTCAGGCAAAACTTGTTTCATCAAGCCAGAGTCCATCATAATTTGCATACCGCGCACGGGGTTAGAAGAGGTCAACATCCCTTTGATTTCATCGCGCACACGCTCGCTAGAAACAGCATGAATGCCAAACGAATTAGCTTTTAGAGCGGCCATGGTCTCGGGATCGACAGTGAAACCCTCATACTTAGAAGCAAAGCGGGGCACACGAAGCATGCGTAATTTGTCTTCAGAAAAACGCTCTGCCGGATCACCCACCGAGCGAATTACCTTACGGGCAAGATCGTGCTGACCACCATGAAAATCGTAAATTACTCCAGTGACAGGATCTTGGAACATGGCATTAATCGTCAAATCACGACGAGCAGCATCTGCTGATAGCGAGCTGACAAACTGCACGCCGTCTGGCCTGCGGCCATCAGAGTAAGTGCTCTCTGAGCGCAAGGTGGCAATTTCAAATTCACGACCATTGACGACCACATTGATCACACCAAAAGCTTTGCCCACTGGAATTACTTTATAGCCTTGATCTAAGAATAGTCTTTCGACTTGATCTGGTGTGGCAGAAGTGGCGATGTCATAGTCTTTCGGCGTCTTACGCATAAGTAAATCGCGCACCGCACCACCGGCGAATACACCAATGTGTTGTTTGTCTTGCAGTGTTTGAACCAAGTGAGTGCCAAGCTCTCGCTGATAGGCAGACTCTGCTTCGGGAGTTAACTCAGCAGCCTGCTTTAACTCAGCAAGATCGCCATCCCCATGGCCAGGACCATCTGAATGATCACCATGATTATCATGATCATGGAAATTGCGATTGGGCCGAAACTGCCCCTGACTCTGCTCGAACTGCTTAAACTCTAGGGCCCAATGCTGTTCATAAGTAAGATTGCCGACCTTTAAATTGGGAATTAAGGCCCCCAGCGACTCCACTCCAGCAAGGCTTGCACTAGCGCCGGGTTTAACTGCTGGCGAAATTTCAGCGCCAAATTTTCCCTGGGCCAACTCGCCACGAATCGCCGCTTCGCTACTGCGAGCCTCAAGTTCTTGACCTAATCTGGTGTCTCTATATTTTTGCCAAGCAGCATCCCGATTTCCTACTTTCAAATTGTCTGCAGCAGCCTTGAACTGTTGCTCAAGAGCCAGAGGCAACTTGTGCTGACTCAAATGCTTCAGCTCATGACCAAGTTCAGCGGCATCGGCACCACTTTTAAGCTCAACACGGCGAGAGCCAGAAGCAAGTGACTGGGGCGCATCAGTTTGCACTCGCGCCCAAGGATTTTCACTCAATATGTTTTTGAACGTGGCGGAACTTTGAGCTTCGGCACTAAAATTATTGGCGACCAGGCGATCAACTGGCACACCCCGACCGACAGCCAAATTCAGGTGATCGGCAGCCTGAGTAATGGCACGCTGACCCAGGGGCAAAGCATGATTCATGACCATGCCACCAACAGCTGCTTTGGTCAAAGTCTCAGTATCGGCTAATTTGCCCTCGGCGATAGCCGTAGAAGTCAGGGTTTGCACACCGCCACCGACAAAGCCAGTAGCCGTGCGAGCTAATAGACGTCCGGCCAAACCACTATGAGAGGCCAGCATATTGCCAGCTTCGAAAACTCCAAACCCAGCGGCACCGGCCACTCCATTACCCAACCTTGACTCGCCGGGCCTGACTTCGCGCACCGTATCATAGGCGAAAGCACCAAGCACAGAGGCGGTTGAACTACTCTGCATGGCCTTAGCAGCAAAGCCCTCTAGGGCCAGATGCGAGCCCGTTGCCCGCAAGGCAGAGCCAGCTGCTTTACCCGCGATCACATAGGGCACAAGCGACCCCAGACCGCCAGAAACAGTTTGTGCCAGCCAGCCAGCCGACAAAAACTCAGCTGGGGCAACCTGCATGGGCTCAAACTTACTAATTAGTGGGGCTTCTTTCGTATGACTGTCTTTACTACTGACAAAACTATAGGCGCCATTTACCCCTGAAATAACTGTGTTAGCTGGCTCAAGCAAGCCAGCATTAACCGCTGGCGCGACAACATTTTCCTTTACGCTAGCAAGGGCCTCAGAAACCAAATTGCCGCTAGCCCGTTTGCCTGCTTCCACATAAGCATTGCCTAGCTCCTTGAAGCCTGGGGCGCTCAATTCAGGATCATTAGGTCTAATTGGCATACCCTAATTTCGCCTAATCAGGCCAGGCGCACAATGGGGAATACCGCCAGCAATATTAAATCGGAAATCCTAAATAGGACGCGTTAGAATTAAGCGAATTAAGCTCAGCCACTCCTGCTCAGCTGAACAAGCAGACACTTTTGAAAAATAGTTGAGTACTCAAGTATTTTAAAAAGCAGGACTAGCGAGAAGAAATTATTTGCAGGAATTATTTGAAGGAAACACTTGAAGTAATGCGCACTCCAAACGAAACCAGACCAAGAAGTTTAGGCTGCGCTCTTGCCGCTAAACTCATAGCCGCAGTGCTTGTGGCCGCCAGCGCAAGCGGCTTAGATTTATTGTTGCTGGCCCAGCCGGCCCAAGCAGAACGGCGCGCTGACCATGTCTTCATTGTTAGCTTTGATGGCGGCAAACCAAGCGTCATGAAGCAGAGCAAAATGCCCACCGTATTTAAGCTTTCAGACGATGGCGCCACAAGCTGGACAGCCCAGACTATTTTTCCGAGCATTACATTGACTTCGCATACTTCAATGCTTACAGGCGTTGGCCCAGAGAAGCACAACACCCTGTGGAACGACTGGGAACCAGAGCAAGGCATGGTCAAAGCACCAACTATTTTCGCCCTTGCTACCAAGCAAAACTTGACCACAGCCATGTTCGTTGGCAAACCGAAATTTATACACCTTTATCAGGCTCACACAGTTAATAGATTCTCGCTGCCATCTTACGAATCTAAAGCAGTAGCCGCCTGCGCCGCACAATATATTGAACAGCGCAAACCCAACCTCTGCTTCATTCACTTTGCTGATCCAGACGGTGCGGGCCATCAATACGGCTGGGGCTCAAAGGAGCAGATACAAGCTTTAGCAGATTCAGATGCGGCCCTTGATACAGTAATGAAAGCAATCGAAAAAGCTGGCATTCAAAAAACCTCAGTGGTTATCCTCACTGCCGATCACGGGGGTCACGATAAAACACACGGCTCGCGCTCACCAGAAGATATGACCATTCCTTGGATAGTCTGGGGTGACGGCGTCAAGCACGGCTTTAAGATTACAGAACCAGTCACCACATACGATACCTCGGCAACGGCTCTATGGTTGCTCGATGTACCAATTCCAAAAGAATTTGATGGCAAACCAATCAAATCAGCATTTACCGAACAAGCAACGGCTCAAAACTGATAATTGGCAGACTAGTCGATAACTCTATTTGACGATACGGTCAAGAATTTTCAAGACGCGATCATCTTCAGGATCAAGGCGAAGGGCTTCAGCCAAGACTTTACCGGCTTCTGTCTTCTCGCCAGTTGCCTCAAGAACACGACCTAAATTGTAATAGGCATTCTCATAGTTAGGCTTTTGATTGATTGCCAGCTTGTATTCTTCAACAGCTCTCTTGTTATCACCAACTCCAGACAAAGCATTGCCGAGAACAACGTGATAGATAGGTTGGCTCTGGTCCAGGTTTACAGCCTGTTGTGCTTGATCAAGTGCAGGTTGCATCTTGCCTTGCTCAAAATAGACAACACTCAAGTTTGAATGCGCTTGGTGCATTTTGGGGTCTAGTTCGACAGCTTTGCGCAATTCAACTTCAGCACTCTTCAAATCGTTATTAAGACGAAGAGCCCATCCCAAGTCGTTGTGGGCCACGGCATCATTGGGCTTATCAGCAACAACTTTGCGCAATGTT
>CALRJJ020000008.1:0-19071 GCA_943367505.1 Flavobacterium psychrophilum
TGACGGTACAGCCCTGGCAAGTCCGATCAAGGCCGATGGCACTGTTGATACTCAGCCTCATAATGCAACAGAGAAGGCGTATTTCGATTCGGGAATGAAGTTTGCTGCAGCTATTCGAGGTGATCGAGTTTCACCTGTATCTGATGGCAGCGATAAGAGCGATCCCAGTCGCAGCGGCTTAGAAAATGCCACCGAAGCCTACCAGAAGACTTTAGAGCGGGCCAATATGTCGCCCAGGCAAGCTGAAGAGTTTGCTCGTCTCACCGCTGATCGCTTACAAAAAGACGCCGACGCCGGCAAGCTAAAAGGCACACCAGAAGAACAGCTTAATCGCATGAACAAGGCGATGACCGATGTTCTAGACAAAACTGGCAAGCGCCCTGATGGCCGACTAGAAAATGGCCAGGTAGATCATCTAAAAGACAGCGACCGCGCCAATCTCGTCCAAGACATGGCGGCACGCCAGGCTAACCCGGAGAAGTTCGTCAATCAAGGCGATCATATGACCTGTGTGCTGGAGTCTAACCAGAAACAACGGTTAGAAGCCGGTGATCCAGCCCAAGTTTCTGAGCAAATAGCTTCTGTGGTCAATAAAGGTTCTGCCGAAGTGGTGCAGAAAGATGGCACCACACGTACTGTCAACGTTGATTCCCGCAGCTTTATGCCAGACAAAGAGTCGGGTCAAGATTTTAATACAAACTATCACGGCGACCAGGGCAAGCGCAGCATGGCCGGTCATGTCTATGATGCTCTGGCTGGTCAGACAATTGCTGATTTGCGCTCGGAGCGCGAAGGTAAGCCAAGTTCAGCTCAAGGTATTGATAAAGCTAGCTACGTTTATATGGCTGCCCATGCTGATCAGCTTGGAGCTAAGCCTGGTCAAACCAGCACTAACGAAGCTCTGATGGCGAGAAATGCTAAAGGTTCTTATGACTTTGTCACCAACTCTCCTGGGGCCGATATCTGGCAAACAGCTCATTTGAATATGGCCATGGGTGGTGAGCCTGGTGCTGTATTTGCAAGTTCTACTGTGGTCGGAGATGGTAGGCCTCCCAAAGGTTCTAACTATCCTCCTGAGTTGAGAGTGACTAGTTTCGCTGATACTAATGAATTGCATACGAGGCTAAGCGATTTCCAGAATCGTACTGGTCAATCCGCCCAAATTCTCGTTGATTCGCCGTATCTCCCTGGTGGTGGAGAAAGGGGCCACGGTCTTCACGCCATGAACATTAATGCCTTAGAGAAGGGCAAGTTCAAACTGGACAACAACTGGGCTTCTAACTTCGATATGAGTTCAGTTGATGCTTCGGTTGTGGCTAAGGCTACCAACCCGACCGATTCTTATGTTCCAAGCGATCGTCCTCTTCCTGCCGACGGTCCAGTTGTCCCAGGTCATCCCGATCTGCCTACACATCGCACCGAAATCAAGCCGGGCAGCGGCAGAAATCCCAACGAATCTCCAGCTGAGTTCAAGCAGCGAGAAGAAGAACAAAAATTGCAAGATGAGCAGAAGAGGCTGGAAGATCAGAAAAAGATTGATGAACAGAAGCAACGCGATGCCTTGAAGAAGCAAAATGAAGACCGCGATAAAGCAATAGCGCATGCTGTTTGGGCTCAAAAGGTGCAGGCCGCTAAATTAAAGGGTGAAGTGTTAAATGAGCCAGAGCCCCAGTAGTACTTAAGAGAATAAGACCCCTAAATGTTGCTCAAGAAAATTGGCGTGATCAAAGAGCTGCTCTTGCCGCCTGAATTTGTTCAGGGTGAACAAGAATTTGGAGGCAAAGGCAACAATTGGCGCCTTAGTTTTCATCCGCGCAAATTTAAAGATACTGATTCTGGTGCTCAGATCATCCTTTACTATCGCGGCAAACCGCCATATAAGACCGCCGGTGACGCTTTCCGCGTACTTTTGACCCAATCACCGAGCACACTTTTTGAGCAGAGCAAAGACACAAATACAAAGCCCATTGCGAGCATTATGAAAAATCTCGGTGAGGCCCTTGGCCCTGCTGCAGATAATCAGTTACTCAACCATGAACCGCCCGGCTTGAGCGGCCCCTTGTTCTTTGTGCAAAAGATCGCGGTGGCCATGGTCAACAAGCGCAAGGTATTAGCTTTGACTGGCGTTTTTCACGGCACTAGTGTGCCTTTTGAAGAGTTTGAAGGGCACCCCACCACTAGCTATTATCATGGTTTGCTTTTCGATAGCGCCCCAGGCAATCAACCCTGTTCAATTGAAGAAATAGTCTTACAGGCTCCTACTCAAGCCTTGCTGGAGCAATATCTGCCATCGTTTGAAAAGGCAGTGGCTTCCATTCGTTGGAGCGATATTTAGTTCTAGTGCTACTTGTCTTCGATTAAGTAGCCAGAACCGAGTACTGTTTTAATTAGCTCTTCTTTGCCCACGGTGGCCAGTTGCCTTCTCAAGGTCTTCATACAGGTGCGCACTGTATCCTCAGAAGCTTCGCTTTCCGATGGCCAGACAGCGTCAAGCAGGGCTTTGGCGCCAAAGGGGCGGTTGGGGTGGCGCATTAAATATTCAAGTAGAGAACATTGTTTGGGCATTAAATGCACACTTTGCTCGCCAACTATTACCGTGCGGTTTTCAAGTTCCAAAGCAACGCCTTGAATTTTCAGCTGGGTAGGTAATATCCCTTTAGGGCGGCGCAAAAGGCTTCTAACCCGAGCAGAAAGCTCTCTCACATCAAATGGTTTGACCAGGTAGTCATCGCCGCCAGAGTCTAAACCTTCCTCTCTGCTTGAAATATCGCCTTTGCCGGTCAAAAACATTATCGGCGACTGCCCACCACTCTTGCGATAATGGCGGCAAACATCCACCCCGGTAACTCCTGGCAAGCCCCAATCAAGCACGATCACGTCAAATTCGAAGCTTTCCAGCATCTGTATGGCGTCTTCGCCCGAATTGACCACTTCAAGGGTATGATTTTCCAGCGTAAACCAGTCTTCTAACCTTTCAGCCAGCTCAATGTCGTCTTCTACCAGCAATATTTTTGCCATGTCGCCTGTAAGTTTTGGATTGCGGTCCGCTTTTGACTATTATGGTACCTGAATAATTTCATGTGGCTATATGCCTAAATCATTTGGCAACGAAAAAATCGGGCGTTTAGCCTGGGCGAAATGATATGAATACTAGACGGGGGCGCAACATTGGCAGAATTTGTGCTGAAAATTATTCCCAGGTTTTTTTTGCCCCGGTCTGGGCCAATTTTTAAGGACTGACAATCAGATTGAAGAAAAAGGGAACTGGCAAATTATTTCAGATTGGCTTACTTTTGCTTTGTTGCTATTCTGCCGGGCTGGCTAAATCTTGGGGGCAGGCATCGACCAATTTGAATCTGTTGTTTCCGAGCGATATATCAGTGGGCCGGGTAATACTGCTTAAGCCCAGTTGGCAGGCTGACCAGGTATCGGCCTCGGGTAAGCCCTTAGCAGCTGCTAGAGGTGCGGTTTCTACTTTGGCTGGGCAGAAAATTATGTTGCTTGCCAACGATTGTATTAGCGATCGTATGCCTTTTCTGGCTTCACTGGCTCCTAATGCCCTGGTCTGTCTGGTGCTCAGTGGTAGCTCTATTGCCGACAAAGACCTAATTTATGTCAATCATCTCACTGGTCTTCGACGGCTTGAATTAGAAGATACCGATATTGGTGATGCTGGCTTGGCCCAGCTAACCAAGCTCAATAAATTAGAGTATTTGCGCGTGACTTGTACGTTGGTTAAAGGGCTGAGCTTAGATAGTTTGCGGTGCTCACATCTTAAAAATCTGCAAATCGACAGTGTCGGTCTCGATGTAACGGCCTTTTCACGGTTGGCTAACTTCAAGGAACTACAGTGTCTCAACTTAAACCGCTCTGCAGCTAGTGATTCTGCCCTAAATCAGATTGCCAAGCTCTCGCATTTAGTAGCGCTATCCATTGCCGACAATGTGCATGTCACCGATGCTGGTATTAAGAAACTGGCCGGCTTGAAACATCTGCAACGATTAGACGTCGCCAATACATCGGTTACTGCTGATGGAATCTTGGCCCTCAAAGGTATTGATTTAAGCTCGATACGACTGAGCTCGCGACAGAAGAACCCCCGTACCCAGGCGAGGTTGCAACAAGCATTTCCTCGCGCAGGTATAGAATTTGACTTAGATCGCCCGCGTATGCCCACTGAATTGTTTGCTCCTCTTCACTGACTATGGCTAGCGAAAAATGACTAGCGAAAAATTGCCTAGCATAAGAAAGATCATTCATATTGATATGGATGCTTTTTTTGCCTCAGTGGAGCAACGGGATAATCCTGACTATCGGGGTAAACCCCTGGTTGTAGGCGGATCGCCTGATCAGCGGGGAGTAGTAGCGGCCGCCAGTTACGAAGCACGAAAGTTTGGCATATTCTCTGCCATGCCTGCTCGTACAGCTATTCAGCGCTGTCCGCAGCTAATTTTTGCTAAACCTAGATTTGAAGTTTATCGCCATGTTTCCGAGCAAATTCGCGAGATCTTCTATCGCTATACCGACCTGGTTGAGCCGCTTTCACTGGATGAAGCTTATCTTGATGTAACGATGAATAAACGGGAGATGCCCTCAGCCACATTAATTGCTCGCGAGATCAAAAAAGCTATTCGTGATGAATTGAATTTGACCGCATCGGCAGGGGTATCGATTAATAAGTTTTTGGCAAAAACCGCATCAGCTGTAAATAAACCGGATGGCTTGCATTTAATTCCACCAGATCAAGCCGTGGCTTTTATTGAAAAACTGCCTATTGAAAAATTTTATGGTATTGGTCAAGTTACTGCTGAAAAAATGAGGCAGGCTGGGGTTTTTAACGGCGCCGATTTGAAGACGTGGTCAGAAGTTGACCTTGTGCGTAAGTTTGGCAAGGTTGGTCACTTCTATTTCAATATTGCGCGCGGTTGCGATGATAGGCCGGTTGTGCCTAATCGTATTCGCAAGTCAATCGGGGCTGAAGAAAGTTTTGCCCATGACCTCAGTGATCGTCATTCATTTCTTACTGCTATCGAAGAGATCGCTGCTACGCTCAAACGTCGAGTTGAGAAGAGCGAAACCAGCGGTCGCACCTTGACATTGAAAGTGAAATATGGCGACTACCAGCAAGTGACACGCAGCAGAACTTTTGCCGAGTCTATTGACGTGCGAGACCTTTCGCCAATAATAAAAATCGCTATGGAACTTTTGGATACAACGGAAGTCTTTGAAAAAAATGCACGATTGTTGGGCTTGTCTCTTTCTAACCTCGATTGTGAAAGAGAGAGTGAAGATGGCAACTATGTGCAATTGACCCTCGAACTTAAATAAATTCAGGCACCCCTAAAGTACCCAATAACTAAGGTAGAGATGCGCTGATATGTCAAATGCTGGTGACGGTATTTCTAATACTGCCAATAAGAGTGAACAAGATCTTTTAGTTACGATAGACAATTGTTCTCGTGAGGCCATTGCTACCCCTGGGGCCATTCAACCCCATGGTTTCATGGTAGTAGCTACGCTGCCTGATTTGAGAATCTTACAGGTCAGTCAAAACTTTGAGAGTGCTTTGGGTTTTTCTCTCAATGAGTATCTGGGCAAGAGTGTTGATTCAGTTTTGGCCGCAGGAATGATGCCGGTGCTCCAAGCTTTCCTTGCTATTGAGAGCCATAAGCCGCTTGTGCCATTGCCTTTGTCTCTGCGCCGAGCTCAAGGCGAGCCCGTATCGGTCTCGTGTCTGGCGCATCAGGCTGGTAATTTTCTTATTCTAGAGTTTGAACCAGACTTTGAACAAGAGGATTTAATTGCGGCCATGGCCCACGCTCTTGAGCTTTCGACAGTGCTGCAATCGGCTTTAGCAGAGTTACAGACGGTTGAATCGTTGCCTGCGGTGCTCAATGTTTGTGTCAAAGAAATTGAGAAAATCACTGGTTTTGATCGGGTTATGGTTTATAAGTTTGACCAAGACTGGCATGGTGAAGTCATGGCTGAGTCTTTGTCAGCAGAGCGCGAGTCATATCTTGGTTTGCACTATCCAGCCTCTGATATTCCGGCGCAGGCCCGGGAGCTTTATAAGCGCAACGTTACTCGGATGATCGCTGATGTTGCCTATAATTCAGTTGCTCTGGAGCCCCTCATTAATCCTGCTACAGACAAGTCTCTCGATATGTCTGACTGTTTGCTGCGTAGTGTCTCACCAATGCATGTGGAATATTTGCAGAATATGGGTGTGCATGCCACTCTTACTATTTCCCTTAAGGTGAATGGTGAGCTTTGGGGGCTAATTGCTTGTCATAATTACCAGCCTAAATATTTATCGCTAAAGATTCGCTCTGTCTGTGAGATCTTTGGCAAATTAGTTGCACTGAGAATTTTAGAAGATAGTGAGAGTGAAAAAAACAGAGTAAAAGATTATTGCATGTCTGCTTTTGCTGATTTATTTAGGGCAATAGCTGTTGATAATGGCGATGTCAAAGCCGCTTTCCAAATGTACGGTCAAAAGCTAATGTCGCAGTTTGACTGCATTGGCGTCGCCTTAGTTACAAACGGAGAAATAGCTCGTTTTGGCACTACTCCAGATGAAAGTGCGTTGCATATCTCCGCTGATTGGCTTTCGAGCAAAGAACTGAATATATTTTCGAGTAACCATTTGATTGCTGATCTTGAAGGTAATGCCGGATTTTTTGATCTTGGTGGAGACTTTGCTGGTTTGCTGGCTGTGCGCACCGGGCTTGTGGATAATCAGTGGTTGTTGTTTTTCCGCGATAAGAAAATACAGGCAATAACTTGGGCTGGTAATCCAGTCAAAAATGCTTTCGTAGATTCTTCTGCATCAGCTCCGGGGCAGATGTTGTTGCAACCGCGTCGTTCTTTTGCCCTTTGGCGCGAAGAGGTAAAAGATCAGTCAATGCCATGGACTGACGCCCAGATTACTATGGCCGCCTATTTGCGTGCTCAAATTATTGATTTAACCAGGTCAGGTCTTCATTTGCTAAAGGTCAGAAGCGAAGCTGTGCAAAAAGAGCGTGACGATTTCGTAGCTGCTCTTGCTCACGACTTAAGGTTACCTGTTGGCGGTGCCCTGCGCATGCTTGAGTTTATTCACTCTGGTCGCCTGGGCCAGTCGCTACCAGAATTCTCTGATACCTTGGAGCTTTTGATTGATTCCCATAAACAATTGCTAGAGAGAATAAAATCAATCTTGATTGGTTATCAATTTAGTGAACCATCAGGAGCCGTTAACACTGAAAGAACTGAATTGGTCGGCCTGATTGGCGCCGCTGTCAATAATTCTAGACCGGCTGCCTTGGCTGCTGAAACAGCCATTGTCGAAGATTATTGTCGGCCATGTTTTGTCAATGGTAACTTCGATTGTCTGGCGCGGGTGGTTGAAAATTTGTTGTCTAATGCCATCAAGTATTCTACTGAGCCAAACAAGGTCAAGGTTTCACTTACCTCAACTGGCAGCGAAGCTCTAATTTGTGTTGAAGATTCTGGTATTGGAGTGGCTAAAGACGATATTGCCTATCTCTTTCAGCGCTACTGGCGCGCTCGCTCTGGTAGCACCCAGCCCATCGGTTCAGGACTCGGACTATTTGTTTGTAAGCAAGTAGTCGAAGCCCATAAGGGTTCGCTATGGTGCGAAAGCGAATTGGGTGTAGGTTCAAAGTTCTTTGTCCGCTTGCCACTAGTAGCATAGGCAAATCTGATTTTGATTTGTTTTAGTCTTGGCTCTTAATCCATTTACTGATGTCGTTGATTACTTCCACGGCAACGTTTTGGGGCTGGTCATAGTCGCGAGCTGTTGAATAAGTTCCGGCTTTGACGAAGCCATGGTTAAGAGGGTTGTAGACCTTAAAAGTAGTGTTGCCTTTGTCGTTTAGGGCATTCCACCAGTTTTGAAAATCGACCATGGTGATCTGATAATCTTTACCACCCTGTAAAACTAAAAGTGGTTTTTTGATTTCTGTTGCTGCTTCGGCTGGTTTGTAGTCGCGCAAATCTAGCCAGTATGAAGCCGGTAGGCCAAGGGGCAGCTTGGTCGCCGGGGTGTTCGGGTTGAGGTTTGGATCTTTTACTGCTTTTATTTTTTCTTTTAAGTTAGCGAGCTCTTTTTGCCCTGTGCTGTTGATGGGCTTCTTCCCATCTTTCTCTGAGGTAGAAAGTAGGTACTCGGTTTGCTCTAATAGCATGTCTTCAAGGGGCCTGGTAGGGCCGGCCATAATTATAAAACCAGAAGCCGTATCGTCAGCTTTTGCCAGCCGGGGAATGACCATGGCACCAAGACTATGACCCAAAATAAAAATGTGATTCTTTTCAATGCGCGGGTCTTTGGCCAGAAGTGCCACTGCCTGCAGTGCATCGTCACTAGTCTCTTCTTTGACTGTAATTTTGTCGATTTGCCCGGCA
Source organism: Flavobacterium psychrophilum (assembly GCA_943367505.1). Taxonomy (GTDB): domain Bacteria; phylum Cyanobacteriota; class Vampirovibrionia; order Obscuribacterales; family Obscuribacteraceae. Next base: position 8,407 of record CALRJJ020000008.1, read on the forward strand.
GCCACCATGGCTCTGCCGTGTTGGTGGGTGCGTTTGTCGTAGCGCAATACGGCAATTTCTTTAGAGGCAAGGCCCCAGGCTAGATCGCGAAAAACTTTGACCGCACCAATGGTTTCGTCAATGTCGCAGGGGCCAGAGCCGTGTACTAAGACAACGGCTGGGAAGGGCCCTTGGCCCTTGGGCAGCGAAAGTATGCCGTCTAATTGATAAGAGCCATTGCCGGTATTAGTGCTGATTTTAACTGGAATTTCTTGGAAGTTTGCTTTGTTTGCGTAAGCCGGCTCACTTGAGTTTGTCTGATGGGGTTTAATAAAAAAGCCACTAATTTTGGCGTCTTTTGTAGCAATCTGCAGGTCGACTGTGGCCCGCTCAAATTCGGCTGCCACGAGGGTTTTCTTGAAGGCGCCGATAGTTTCGTAACCATTTGGGCTAAGGCTCTTGAGTGGCCCCAATTGAGCCAGCAGGCTTTGCCATGTCATAGTCAACTGGTTAAGTGGCAGTGCCGCTTGCATGGTGGCGTCCATATTTTTATGGGCCTGGGCGAACTGTCCTTTGCTTAAAAGTGTGGCAAAAATCATTGCCTGGTCTGGTTTCGCTAAATTTGTTTTTGCTGCCTCAGCGGCTGCGGCTGGTGCGCTAAACCATTGCGGGTAAATGTCAGTAGATAGCAGGCCGATTGCAAGAGCGCTGGCGCCAGTTATAATCCCCACAGTCTTTGTTCGTTTGGCTAAAGACATGATGTTTTCTCTTTGAATCAAAATTAGTTGGCAAAGTTTATCAGATAATCAGGCGATATGAAGACGTTGGAGAGGTGAGGAGTCGATGTTTGGCGCTGCTAAAATTCACCATGTTGCCATAATTTGCTCAGACTATGCCAGGTCAAAGCATTTTTATACGGAGATACTGGGCTTTGAAGTGATAGAAGAAACCTATCGCGAGGCTCGCGACTCATACAAACTAGATTTGCGTGTCGGCCCCAATCAAATAGAGTTGTTTTCCTTCCCCAATCCGCCAGCACGGGTCAGTAATCCTGAAGCTTGCGGTTTGCGTCATCTTGCCTTCGAAGTAGAAGATGTGGTGGCTGTGCTTAACTACTTGCGCAGTCTCAATGTCGAGGCCGAAGATATTCGTGTGGATGAAATTACTGGCAAGCAGTTTACTTTCTTCCGTGACCCCGATAACCTGCCCTTGGAGGTTTATCAACGTTAGAAGCGTTAAGATTATTAGCCCCGAGTCTAATTGAGGAATGCCATGTTCTGTGTGCTCTACGAACTGAAAGTAAAAGCTGGTCAAGAAGAGCCTTTCCGTGCTGCTTGGCGCACTGTTACTGAAAATATGGTGCAAGAATATGGCTCCCTTGGGGCCCGGTTGCACTCTACCGAAGAAGGTGTCTGGATTGCTTATGCCCAGTGGCCCGATAAAGAAAGTTGGCAGAGTGGTCATGTCATTATTGAAGAAGAGTCTAAGCAAATGCACGTGGAAAAATATTTGGATGAGATACCACGGGTGATTCTAAAAATGACTGTGGTTGATGATTTGTTAGCCGCTCTTCCTGATTCATTTGGGCTTTTGTAGAGTCAATGAAGAAGCCCGCTCGCTGGGAAGTGGCACTTATGATTGTTGCCTTCGTGGTGATGATGGCTGCCTTGGGGTGGCGGCGCAGTCAGGCTGAGCGCGATGAGCTGCACCACCGCGAAGCAATGGAGCGAATAGAGGACGCACGCCTTGGGGTGGCCGCCGCTATTCCTGTGGCAAAATGGTTGAATGCTCATCTCGACAGCCATAATCTTGCGGTTTTAGACTTCATATCTGGTGATGCAACGGTCCAGAAAAATTCTGCTCTTCTTTTAGAGCAAAACTGGCAGCCACTTGATGCGGCGCGGCTTGTTGAGGCGCTTGCTTGCAGCGATTCTGTAGAAGTTAGAGAGCGGCTAATTACTCTTCTCTCCAGGCAAACAGGGCAGAAATTTGCGGATAACTTGAACGATTGGGAAAGTTGGATTAAGCAGCAAAAAATTGTTCCTAGTAAAGCTGATGTTGCTAGCTACCTTGCTTTTAAGGCTTTGTTATATCATCGCCTAGACCCCCGCTTGGTTCATCATTTCGCCATAGGCAAGCTCAGTAGTGCTGTTCCCCATGAAATTTACTGGGCTGGTCCTAAGTATTTTTCTGCTCCCTTGCGCCATCCGCAGTTACTTAGTGCTGCTCAAGCTTCTTACCTAGCACCTAAAGACACAGTCTTTGGCATCGTTGATAAAAACGGTGCTGCCCTTGCTTTGCCTCTGCGCATTGTCTTCTGGCACAACGTAGTAGAAACAGACCTAGGTGGTCTGGTTATTACTGCGGCCTATGACGAAGTGAAGAAAGGGATGGTGGCCTATGAAAGCGATGGCAATGGCCTGAACCGCAGGTTTTTCAACAGCGCTTTTCTATACGGCGGTGAGCATTTAATTGCAGATGAACAGACCCATTCGCTCTGGTCTGCCCGCAGCGGAAAACCGGTTGTTTATGATCAGACTCTTGAAGGTGCTCAGCTGAAAGCATTGCCGGTGGTATCAACTACTTGGGCCGCCTGGGTGAAAGAGCATCCGGCAACTAAAGTTTTACCTGTTGAAACCGGTTTCGATCGAGATTATAGGTCGAGATAGATTGGAGGCTTATACTTTTGCTGCTACAAAAGTTTGGCACACATAAGGACTGTATGAAACATTTGTTGGTAAAAATTGCAACTTGCACCATCATCGTGGCCTTGCTTACGATCAACCAAAGTTTGCATGCACAAGAGCAAAACGGTGTTTCACAGCCGTTTATGGACCTCTATCACGACTTCACTGGAGTGCATGATGGCAGCTCGCAAACCATTGCCCAGCATTTGGCTGATGCTCTCGAAAAGAAAGAACAGATGGGTGCCTCTGGCCCGCTTATTCTTGTTATAGAATCGGGAATTTATGTTTACGACCATAAGACTAGAAAACTCATTGCCAGCACTAGCCTGCGTTCTGACGACGCCAAAAGCGGCTTCTATGAACTGACAGCCATTTCGCATGTGGGCCCGGCAATTGCTTACCTGGCTAATTTGAAGGAGCTTGGTGACCCATACTGGCGCAAGGGTTTGGAGAAGCTCCTCGGTGATATAGAGGCTGTTGCCCGGGTCAATGCGGCAGCGTCTGAGCATGAGCACTGGATTGATCAGTCGAGTTCACAGGCGCTTAAGTTGCACAAAGCCGCAGTGGTCAATATGGTCGACTATGCTTGCGCTTCAGCCTCTCACTACATTCACTCGGTGCTGGCATCAGATGGCAAGACATTTACCGCCGCTGCAGTCAGCCGTGACTTCTTCAATGCCAAATCAAAGAACTACCCCATTCCCTTTAAAAATGTCATGGTCGGTACCTTCGCCATGGTTGCTCTTGGCGATGCTTGCACCGCCTATAGTGCACTGTCTAATAAGGGCATCGATTGGTCGTCGGCAAAAGTTCTCATTCAGTTTCATGCTGGCAGTAACTATGGTGGCGGTATAACAAAAGAAAGCAATCATCTCTATCAGTTGCTTCGTCTAATGTCCAAAGGACAGTTGCCACCCGACCGTATTTTCTTCACTCCTTATGCTCAAATTCGCCCGGCGCTGGGCAAGTCAGAGCTACCTGTTGAAGACTATGATTACTACACCAGAGCGGTCTGGTATCACCAGTATGCCCGCCCCCGGGTGGCTGTCAGTGGTAGCTTCAGTGCGGTGCGCGATATTGTGGTGCCTGGTCGGCCGCCATTGCCTGGGGATGGTGGCTACTCTAAAGCCTCTGCCATAGACGATTTTATGATGCGTATGAAATATTCACTGGGAAATAATACTGAATTGCTTTCAAATACAATTGGCTTCTGGATGTCACATGAGCTTAGTAGCAAAGGCTGGGATGCTAGTGCTGTTGCTATTCCTGGTGTCACAGCTGGATTCCCTCGTGGCCTTAGTGGCTATCCTCCTTCTGCTCATACTCCCTCTGCTCATCCCCCTTCTGCTCATGCTCCTGGTGCTGCTGCCCCAACTCCATAGCTGCCAAAGCAATTTCATGGGGGAACTCCCTCCCCGCAGCCAAAATGCACTATTGCAAAGCCTTTCGGGGAGTATGATAATGCGTTAACGAAATTTGCCGATTCTTGCTCATCTGCCACCAGTGCAGATCTCAATGAGCAGCTTTGCGCTGTCTTATTCAATTTGATTCGCATCTTTTGCTGCGGCAGTATTTTGCTGCCGTTCTTTCTTTTCTTTGCCGAGGTATTTGTCATGAACACCATAGAACAACCTGTGCCGGATCTTGCTGCGGATGGCGCTCCAGCCGAGGCGCCGTCTTCTGAAGCGATCGTTAGTGAGCCTGCGATCAATGGCTTTGATGGTGGCACTCGGCCGATTTATAGGGAACCCTCGCTCTATCTGTCTATCGCGATAGTTTTGATTGCGACATCTGTTTGTCTGAGCAAAACCCCAACAGTTTTCTGGTCGTCGCTTGCTGCAATGACGACTGTGGCTGTGATGTTTCACATCATGGCAGAACGATTTCTTTTTAGTGCTAAGAAGGAGCATCAATCATTTGCCGCTCCATTTGAAGGTGTATTTGTATTAACTCTTGGCGCTATTCTGCCCGGTTTAAGTCTTTTAGCCTACGGGCTTTATTCTGTCTCAACCTCGATGTCGACAATGCTATGGCAGAACTTCGTTGAGGAGTTTGCCAAACTCGTTCTGCTTCTTGTTGTCCCGTTTTTCAATTTTGTGGTTTGGTCTTCCGTTCGCAAGCGATACTTGGTTCGGCCACGCTTGATTGGTTTAATGAACGGCTTCGCTTTTGGTCTTTCGGCGTCGTGGTCGGCAATATGGGTCAGTTCTGTAGTGTTGGCGTCCAGCAGCTCATCCTGCAAATTTGGCTGGATGCTTCTGCTTTGCACCGCACCATTTCTCCTCTTTTCTGCGTTTTGTCTCAGTCTCGATCTCTGGCATAAAACAGAAGCAAATATAAGGCGCATTACTTCGACTTTTTCGGTTTTGGGAATTCTATTGTCGCTGTTATTTGTATTTGCGCCAATGGCCCGAGCTTTTTTTGTGCAGTCTCTTGTTACTGGCGTCAGGCAGGCGCCTGAGGCTGAGCAAGGGGGGGCTGTATCAACTTTGCGCTCTGTCTCTACCGATGAGGATCTTCGCCCAGCCAAATATCCCGTCAGTGGGTTTGCCTTGGCCGAGCTATTGATTCCTAATCGAGGGTTTGAGAATGGCACCGAGACCGATAGAGATTTGTACTTCAAAGTGACGGGGAAGTCATATTTTGCTGCTGACCGTAAAGAACATAAGAGTCTTGAGGAAGAGCAGGCTCTGGCAAATCCAGTGATTGGTGGCAGAATAGCCGGACTCTCGTTGGCTAAGTCTCAGATTTCTGGAAACATTGATGCTGCTACTTTATCTAGCTCTGTCGATTGGACGCTGACTTTCCACAACTCATCGGCCTCTGCGCAGGAAGCCCGCTGTGAGATAGCTATACCGAAAGAAGCGGCGGTTTCGCGGGTGACACTGTGGGTTGATGGGGTGCCGCGTGAAGGCGCATTTGCTTCTACGACAAAAGTTCAGGGAGCTTATCGTGCTGTAGTTAACCAGCAGAGAGACCCGTTGCTTGTGACAATGTCTGCGCCGGATCGTGTTCTTATTCAGTGCTTTCCTGTTCCAGCAAGTGGTGGAGAATTGAAAATCAGAATCGGTTTTAAGTTGCCTCTTGAGACCGTCGACGGTAAAGACTGTTCTTTGAAGCTACCGCAAATGATGGCCAGTAACTTCGCTCAATTGAAGCGTCATCGTCTCACTTTCAGCTCGCCTGATTTGCTTTTGCAAAATCTACCAGGAATTCTTGTAAGCAAAGGACCTGATGGATACAGTCTCACTGGCATCGTTAAAGCAAATAGCGTGCGTTTGCTGGATACAAAGCTGAGTATTCGGAGGACCACTCCGTTTGCTGAGGTAGCCACTCTTGACTGGTTCTCGCGAAAACCGAGATACATAGTTGAACGTCTGCGTGAGGTGGTGATACCAGCTCCGAAGTGGGTTTTTGTGGTTATTGATCCATCTTCTTCTCTCAAGGGTGATGCATTCCAGATCAGGCAGGCACTGGCACTTATCCCTGCTCGTTTTAATCCGGTAGTTTCGTTTGCTGGAAAGCAGGCTCAAGTTCTCGTAAATGCCGATGCCTTTGAAGGCGGACAAGACAATTGGCCGACTTTGCGAGAAACTCTTGAGACTGCCGCTGAGCGACCTAACAGTGCAGTGGTATGGATTCATGGCCCACAGCCAATTGCTCCCAAGCTGGTCGACTCAGCAGTTCTAGATTTAGTTCATCGTGTGAGCTTGTATGATTTGCAAATTGAACCTGGAGCCAACGCCATATTGCCAGCATTGCAAATGGAGGACGTCTCTGGTCTTATTGCTTGTGAAGCGGTTGGCTGTGGCTCTATTGTCGATGACTTGAAGTCGCTACTGCTAACCTGGGATGGAACAAAGAGCGCCGGCACCAAGAGACTTGCTGTGGATAGAACGTTGTCTGCTGAAAAGCCCGCTTGTCCTATCGTTTCAGATCGATTGGTTTCGGCGCAGGTGTCTTGCCTCTGGGCCAAGGGCGAGGTGGCGAAGTTAATCGCTGGCGGCCATCAGCAGGAAGCACAACAGCTAGCCTCTAGCTATCGTCTTGCCACCCTGGTAACTGGTGTTGTGGTTTTAGAGAATGCAGAGCAGTACAAATCTAGTGGGTTGGCTGTGGGTGCCTATAAAGATGCTCTTGGCCGTGCCGCTAATTGGGTTGGAAGCCTGACCGGCGGTATAGTTGGTGCTCCAGTTGATCCTCGTTATGGTCAATCAAATGAAGTGGGTCAGCTGGCTGATTATGGCTATGATCGTGCTCGTGATTTCTCCCGCTTGCTGACTGCGCTTTCGCTGCTCATTTCATTAGTGGTGGCAATAGTCTTTGTCAGAGGGCGGAAAGTGAGGACTTGGTCAGTATATGCCAAGGCTGTCGGTGTAGTTTCTCTTGCGCCTACAGTTGTGCATCTGATTGGCACTTTTATGATCAATAGCTGCGGCGGCCTCGGAGGCGGGTTGTAGCTGCTACTGCGAACAAATTTGCCGAAAAATAGAAATACCCACAACAAAGAGGCATCACTTATCCCTTGCCCTTGTTGTGGGTATCTCGTTCTTCTCTGCGTTAAGTAGTTTCAAAAACCTTTGGTTGAGCATAACCCACACAATTCCGCCGATTAAAAGGAATGGAAGCAAGATCATGGTCTCTTCTGGCGCTAACATTAGCAGGGTGGCTGGAAACCAGGCCATTATCATGTTAGTTTTCGCGCAGGAGCTCCAGTATCGTGACTTGGTCCATCCTTTGAAGCTGCACACTATGGATGCAACAAGTGCGCCAGGTAGCAGTGCCATGGCAGCGAAGGAGAAAAGGGCAACCGCTATGTATAACCACGAAAGATAGTTCATCGGGTGAAATCCTCAATTGTGAATCTTTCTCAGCGTAGTCAACTTAGATTCCCTTCGATTTCGAGCGATTGAATAGAGAGAATATTGAAGCGCTTCCAACCATAGTTGGGAAAAATTTGATAAGCACGCAAAGTTTTGACGCCATCGTCATCTATAGAAATCTCTTCAGGAGCGACTCTGCGGTGAGAATCGTTATAAGAGAAAGTGATGTTCTTCTCTTCTTCGATGGCGTACTTGAGCATCAAGAACTTTTTCTCTTCCTCTTCAAAAGTGTTAAAGGATATCAGAGCTTGAATTTTGGTCAGCTTAATTTTGAATTCGTCGGCAACTTCAGGCTGGGTCAGGCGAATATAGCCAAGCATGCCATTGATCTGGTTCACAAATTCTTCAGGAGATATGCCTTCATGTTGGCAATGATCTTCGATACCAAATCTTCCGCAATAGTGTAATTGCTGGCGAATTTTACGAATTAGTTTTTTGGGAGGACCAAGCTTTTTGTTTACTATTATTCCAGTCACTTTTTGCCGGTTTGACGGTAGGCTCGCCTTCAGCTTCTCGGCATTAGCAGAGAAGCCATTCTTGTTGACTGCTTTATAGAGCTTACCTAATAGCAACGCTAACTTTGAGTCACCAGATATGGTGATGTCGTCAACGTATCGGCTGTAGCCAAACAATGTCAGGTTTTGCTGGCAAATTTCTAAGATTGATTCATCAAGTGGCAAAGCGGCGATGTTAGCGAGGGTGGGGCTAGTGGGAGCACCTTGTGGTAAGAAATTGCCATAGGTAGTCAGTTTTGTCAGGATATCGGCGCTGTGCTCATCACAGTTAAACTGGTCTTGATAGATCTTGTGAACAAGGGCAACGCCAATCGAGCCGAAGAAATCTTTGAGATCGATTGTCAGCACCAGTGGCTTGTTTACGTGCGGTCGAGCGTTCGACACGATAGACCGGCCCCGCACACAGCCATGTACGTGCTCAGGCATACTGAAATTCCATAGTAGTGCTTCAAGAATTGCCCGCTGAATTCTTTTCAGTTCGTCCTTTGGTGAGCATATTGTTCTGAATCCGCCAGCGCGTTTGGGCAGATCGAAAATCATATATTGGGTCGATGCTAAATTTGCAGCTTCATACAAAAACTGGGGCGTTAGCCCCAGTTGGTTGCCGATATCATCAATGTTCAACTTTGAATTTTGATGACTCATAAGTGATTACGGGGATTCTTCTTCTGTTCTTTGTAGTCGACTAGCGACTCGCCAGTCATATTTCATAATCTTATGGCATTGTAGAAACAGCAGCGGCTGCTGTCAAGGATTCATTTGCCCCGGGCTGCACGCATGCTCTTTGCCATATTTTCTAAAGCAGTATGCATTGCTGGCGTGTCATCTAAGCGCAAGCATTCATCGGCAATCTTCTGGGCTTCAGCTTCTTTATTTGCACCAATGTAAGCACCATAAACCAGAAGAATCATGCTAGGAAACGGGTCAAAATCTTTGGCAATTTCGGTGTCCGGACGCGGCTTTTTCATTTCTTCAGCGCGCTTGTGATATTCGGCGATTTTTGCTAGCGGTTGCGGATAGAGATATTTTGCCGCGTCAGCCCATCGGCAGTTAGAGAACAAAACGGGCTCAAGGAGTGTGCTGCTTTTGCTGATGGTCTCAAGCTTCTTTGGATCGCTTTTAGCATTGTCGAACCAGGTTAATGTGCGGGCATTGTCATCGAGTATGCCGTTTAGGATGATCCAATCTGCTCTGTTGTCGGCTTTTTCAGCCGCATCTCGCAGCTCGCCCATTTTAGTTTTGGCTGCTGGATATGAGGCACAGAGCTGCTTTATTTCTACTGGTACCATCTTCAGGCGCAGTTCAGCGAAAGTTGCATCATCTTTTTTGAGGTTATTCCAGAGCCACAAGTACTCTTCAAGGGCTTCGCCATTCTTTTGCGACATCATCAATTGGCGTGCTCCCGAAATGCGCTCCCAGATGGCGCTGTCATCAGAAGCAGCTTGCGCTTTTTCAAGCTCTTCGCCAGACTTTCCGCTTTTTGCCTCTTTCAGCCATCGCAGCAGATCCGCTGGGCTGATCAAGCCGACCTGGCGGCCCACTTCGGTGGTGCTACCTTCTGTCGAGAATAAGACAAGGGTAGGCATGGCGCTGACTTCTAAGGCTGAGGTGGTCTTCTTGTCTTGATCTACATCAATCTGAATGGCAATAGCGTTTTCTTTGACCCAGGCTTGGAGTGCTTCGTCAGGCCATGTGGAAGATTCCATTCTCTTACAGGGAGGGCACCAGGATGCGGTGAAATCAATTAGTAGTAGTTTGTGATCTTGTTCAGCCTTTTGCTTGGCCTGGGCATAGGAGTATTGCGAAAAGATCGGTGCTTCGGCAAAGGCTGCTGTGGCAGAGGACAGTGTAAGGAGGCCTGAAAGTGCTAGTTGAAGCGATAGTTTCATCATTGTTGTTATTCTTTTTTCCGTTTTGACCACTTTATTACGCAGCTTTTTCAATTAATAGCGGGTTTATTTGTAGAAAGTTAGCGGTTGCTTCTAATTAAGTCGGCTATGTATTTTGTGCAGCGGGGGAAGGTCACCTGAAGGTCGGCTGCACCTTGCTCGCCTCTTATTTGTGATTTATAGATACCGTAGCTAAACAGCTCGGCAAACAGTTCGCTGGCACCGGCGCCGTTTTCTTGGGTGTAGTAAGAATGCCTGGTGCGCTGAGTGTTGGTGATATGGGAAAAGTCTTCTTGGTAGCATTCTTTAAATTTGCCTTTTTGCGAGAGGTTGCCTTTTACATGGTCATAGGCGTGGCCCATTTCATGCAGCATTCCGCTGGCAACTCTGGTGTTTGGCTCCGGTACACTCGATAGATAGGAGACTCTTTCGCCAATGACTATGCGTGGAGAGTGAAAAAGGGCTCCAGAGTTCGTGTAACCGCCGCCGTGATCGTACCCTCTTGGTTTTTCCATGGCATAGCCGGGCATTGCTTCCAGCACGGTCGGTGTCACTACTACGGTAATGCCGCCGCCCTTGAGGTCTTCGACTATTTCTTTGGGCACCGATTTTAGGGCTCTGCAAACTTGAATTAGCGTTGTGTCGGTGTCGGCCGTGCGGCGTTGGACTGTGATGAAGGAGGCGTCTACATCTTTGAGGCTAGCTGGTTGCA
>CALRJJ020000009.1:0-18934 GCA_943367505.1 Flavobacterium psychrophilum
ACCATGCCTGAATCTCGAGCTGATTGACGCTCGATACCAGTTGTAACTAGTGGACGCTCAGTACGTACCAGAGGTACAGACTGACGTTGCATGTTTGAACCCATCAAGGCGCGGTTAGCGTCATCGTGCTCAAGGAATGGAATTAAGGCCGTTCCCACTGACACAATTTGAATTGGGCTAACGCCGACATAGTCAACTTGCTCTGGTCCAGTCTCAATGAACTCTGCGCGGTAACGCACAGGAACTAGAGGATGAACGAAAGTACCGTCATCGTTAACAGGTGCGTCACCTGGAGCCACTCTGAAGTTATCTTCTTCGTCAGCTGTCAGGTAGTGAATCTGGTCGGTAACAAGACCGCCTTCAACACGGCGATAAGGAGTTTCGATGAAACCATAAGCGTTAACACGGGCATGAGTCGCTAGCGAGCCAATCAGACCAGCGTTAGGACCTTCAGGAGTTTCTACAGGACAGATACGTCCGTAGTGACTGGGGTGAATGTCTCGAACGGCAAAGCCGGCTCTTTCTCTCGACAAACCACCAGGTCCTAGGGCTGAAAGTCTGCGCTTGTGCGTCAATTCAGCAAGAGGATTGGTTTGGTCCATGAACTGAGACAACTGCGAAGATCCGAAGAATTCGCGGATGGCTGCAACCAATGGCTTGGTGTTGAGCAAGTTAGCTGGGGTGAGCGTATCGGCGTCTTGCAAAGTCATGCGCTCGCGCACAATTCTCTCAAGACGAGTAAGACCGATTCTGAATTGGTTCTGAAGCAATTCGCCAACTGATCTAATACGACGGTTACCTAGGTGGTCGATATCGTCCACGTGACCTTCGTCATAGTGAAGACCAATGAGGTAATCAACAGCAGCAACAATGTCTTCTCTAGTCAGTGTGCGCTGAGCTTCTGGCACCGACAAGCTGAGCTTCTTATTCAACTTATAGCGACCAACGCGACCAAGGTCATAACGTTTGTCATCGAAGAAGCGGCTGTCAAGAATGCTTTGACCACCAGCAACCGAGGGCGGGTCACCTGGGCGAAGCTTGCGATAGACTTCGATTAACGAATCTTCACGAGTTTTGTTGGAATCTTTATCAAGAGTTTTCTTGAGGAATTCTTTGTGACGGAAAATACCTTCCATTTCACTATCTGAATAACCAAGGGCTCTCAAGAGGGTAGTGGCAGGAAGTTTTCTGTTTTTATCTATCTTTACATAGATGATGTCGTTGACATCGGTTTCGAACTTCAGCCAAGCGCCACGGTTAGGTATAAGGGTTGCCGAGAAGGTTCTCTTACCGTTGGTGTCGACTTCCCTTTTATAGTAGATGCCAGGGGAGCGGACGATCTGAGAAACGATTACACGCTCAGCGCCATTAATAATGAAGGTACCGCGGTCGGTCATCATTGGAATGTCGCCGACGTAGATCTCTTGTTCTTTTATCTCACCCATCTCGCGGTTAACAAGACGCATTTGAATACGCAGCTTCTTGGTGTAGCTGGCATCTAAGGCCCTTGCATCTTCAGGAGTCTTGGGCTTGTTAGGCTCAGTATGATCCTCAAAATTGTAATTTGTCAGGAAGTGGAGCTCCAACCTTCCCGTGTAGTCCTTGATAGGACTGAAAGCCCGCAGTTCCTCTGCTAGACCTTCTTCGATAAACCATTTGAACGAACTTTTCTGAATTTCAGCGAGATCAGGTAAATCCGCGATGCGCGAACTTCCCGCCCCGAAGGTTCGGACGCGCTCAGACAACTCTAAAGCCATCGGTTACCTCTGTTGAGTGGCTGCTCATATGCGAAAGCATATCTGTGCACGAAACCGCAGTTGCCGAGGGCAATTGCAGGCACAGGGATGGAACTATACGTATCTATCTATAATATTGTCAATGCAAATGTAGGGAACTGTGACGATCTCGGGCTCCTTACAACCCTTATTAGAAGTTTTACACGATCCCCAATCGACTGGCCCGATGAGCCATAGCGAATCTTGATAAAATTTCATTAATATCTTTTGTTTTTCTTAATGACTATGAAACTTACCTAAGTTACCAAGATCGGCAGTTCACCCAGGTTTGGATGAAATAGGGTAAATTGATAGGGTCGCGGGGATGGAGCATCGCTGGTGTGGTGTGCGGTCTTCAAAATCGTTGCGGGGTAGATTTACGCTGCCCTGGGTGGGTTCGATTCCCACGCATCCCCGAATTCTAGTAGCTTTGCGCCACCATCTGTAGCACCGCTTTTTTGTCAAAGCAGTGCTGATAAACGCGATCGTATTTGCCTCATGACTACTCAGATACTGACTATTGGGGTCTTTACAAAGCTTTCAAAGTTCTCATAATTAGTAATTGTGGTGCACATCAATTACTAAATCTAGAAAGACGGTTAATAGTGACATTTCAAAACGGAACAAATAACATGCACGGAAATATTGGAGCGCAGTCTGGAGGTCTGATAAATGGCTTGCCAGAAGCCATTCCTGCCATGCATGCTGCTCTTGAAAAAAGTGTCGACACAGATCTCCCGACTGCTCATAAGAACTGGCTCGATCAATTTGCCGGGTACTTAGAAGTAGAGCGCAATTACTCTTCGCATACAATTCGCGCTTACATGAATGACCTCAAACAGCTGATTGGCAGCGACGTTAGCGCCTCAGGCGAAACTCCAGCAGACACAGCAAAAAGTGAGCAGCAGAATTCTTACAATGGCCATACAGTAGTTAACACAACTACCGGTAGTGCCCCAATATCTATCAATGATTCAGCAGCAAGCCCAAGCTCTAGCCCCACCTCTGGATGGTTAGAAGCTGAAGGTTTGCGCGCTTACATCAGACAAATTCAAGAGCAATACTCACGACCAACTGTCGCTCGCAAAATTTCGGCAATCAGATCTTTCTATCGCTACTTGAGAAGAGAGCAACTGATTGATGAAGATCCATCGAAGCAAGTAAGAGGGCCCAAGCTCACCCGTAGATTACCGGCCTGCTTAGATAAAGAAGAAATCGTGCGTTTGCTAATGTCACCTGATACCAATTCAGTTTTAGGTGCGCGTGACAGAGCCTTGATGGAAGTTTTGTATGCCACCGGCATGCGCGTCAGCGAACTTTGTGGTCTTAGAGTTCAAGACTATAACCAAGAAGGCATGGAGATGCGGGTTCTCGGTAAGGGCGGCAAAGAAAGAGTTGTATTGCTCAATCAAAGCGCTCACAACTGGCTGAAAAAATATCTCAGCGAAACCTGGACAAAATTAGCAGAAGGCCGCACGCCTCAAGCGGAGCATCCTTTGTTTGTAAGCCGGCAAGCAACGCGCCTGTCGTCAAGATCTGTCCACCGCATCGTCATGAAGTATGCCCTCAAAGCTGGTATCAACAAGCCAATCACTCCCCACACTTTGAGACATACATTCGCCACTCACTTGCTTGAAGGCGGAGCTGACCTTCGTGTAGTTCAAGATTTGCTTGGTCACACCACTATCAACACCACCCAAATTTACACCCACGTAAGTTTGGACCGCTTGAGACGGGTCTACATGAATACTCATCCAAGAGCATAAGCAACTAACTAAACCATAGTTAATGAGAAGTAAAAGAAGAGAGGGCGACAACTGTCGCTCTCTTTTCTTTACGTGAATTTGACGGAGGAAGCACGCCGGCACCTTAATATATATAATGTCAGGGGACTGAACCCTAACCATTGAGAATCGAGAAAGCAAAGCGTGGCCAAGCGAAGATCTGTAGCCAGACGCAAGAACCAGGGTGTTTTAGGTAACGCCGGCACCTTGGCGCGGCGCTCATTCACGATCTGCCTAATCGTGGGTGCACTTGGTTGCGGCTATCTCGGTGCTTCTATGTGGAAGCAGATCCAAGAATTGCCCGACGTCACAATGGTTGAACGCTTCGAACCAATTGAAGCAATTCAAATTCTCGACAAACAAGACCACCTTATTTGCACAGTAGAAGGCGACGAAGATAGACGGGTCGTTCCCCTCAACCAAATTTCTACAAAAATGCAGCAGGCCATTCTGGCCGCTGAAGATCACCACTTCTACGAACACAACGGCATCAATTTCTTTAGTATCTTCCGCGCCTCTATGGCCAACATGGTGGCCGGTCACGTCAAAGAGGGTGGTTCCACTATCACCCAACAGTTAGCAAAAAACTTGTTTTTTGCCGATGCGGGAAGAACCTACGATCGCAAAATCAAAGAGGCCTATGTCGCCTGGGACTTAGAGAGACGCTACAGCAAAGAGCGCATTCTCAATATGTATCTCAACCAGGTCTATTTTGGTAACAATGCCTACGGTATTGAACGGGCAGCGTCCCGCTATTTCGACCGCAGTGCCGCTCAATTATCCTTAGCCCAAGCGGCTTTCTTAGCTGGTCTAGTTAAAGCCCCATCTGAACTAGGCTTACCGCAAAACCGAGCCGCAGCTTATAGCAGACAAAAAGAAATCATCGACAAGATGGTCGAATATGGCTATATCACAGCCGCCCAGGCCAAAGAAGCCAAAGACCAGCAGCTTGCCTTTAAAAAAGGCACCAACTCGATGCAAAAATATCCTTATTACATCAGTTATGTTTTGCAAGTGCTGCGCGAAAGGTTTAGCCAAGCAGAAATGCGCAGACAAGGCCTGCGCGTCTATACCAATCTTGATCCTGTCGCCCAAGAGCTAGCAGAGAAATCGTTGAATGAGGGCATCAAGAAAGCTCCTAAAGGTGTCACTCAAGGTGCCCTAGTATCGGTATCTGTCAGCGGCGGAGAAGTTGTCGCCCTGGTCGGTGGTGTAGGAAACTTCTGGAAAAATCAATTCAATCGCGCCACCAACCCGCATACTGTTGGCTCTTCTTTTAAGCCATTTGTCTACCTGACTGCTTTCTGCAAGAACGTACTTGGCCCCGATAGCATTATTGATGACAGCCCTCTGGTAATTAAGTCACCCTGGGGTCAAGCGCCCTACGCACCTAAAAACTTCGACCACAAATTCTATGGCCGTATTCCAATACGCCGCGCTCTAGCCCTATCACGCAACGTACCAGCGGTTAAAGTTGGTCAGCAAGTCGGCATGGAAAGTGTCATTGAAACGGCTCGCTTAGCTGGAGTGACAGCCAAGCTTGATCCAAACTTATCACTAGCCCTCGGTAGCTCTGCAGCATCGCCCTTAGAGATGGCTGGCGCCTACTCCACCTTTGCTCGATTTGGCATTGCCATTAAGCCTCAAGTGATTCGCAAAATCGAAAATAATCGCGGCCAAGTAATCGAAGTATTCGACCCAAGAGCTGATCGCGCCTTCCAGGTTGAACCAGTGGCCAGGCTTGTTGAATGTATGCAAGACTGCGTGCGCTGGGGCACCGGCACCCAGGCTAAGTTAGCCGACCGACCAGTGGCTGGCAAAACTGGCACCGCTGATGAAGGCAAAGACATTTGGTTCATTGGCTTCACACCAGATATGGTGACCGCCGTTTGGGGTGGTAACGACGAAAACAAAGCTATTGAAGGCAAGAACGTCACCGGTGGCGTCGTCATGGCCAAGATCTGGCACGATTACAATGAGGCCTTCTACAAAGCCAGACCAACGGCTCCAGGCAGCTTTATGGCGCCAACACAGTTTGTCCCAGACGAGAAAAAAGCTGGCGACCAACTGGCTAAAAATCCAGAGGCGACAGAAAGCAAAAGCGAGACCACCCCTGCCACAACTAGTTCTAGCGACAATAGTTCAGAACTGAAGGCTGAGGCTCAACCGCTCTCTCCAAGCAGTGAGACCGCCCCCACACCGGGCACGCCGATTCAACCAGAGACGACTGTCACTAGCCCTTCGCCAGCCTCAAGCTCGTCAACTTCTTCCTCCACTCCCGCATTAGCACCGGCCATAACTACTCCGGCTGCTGAGCCCAAAGTGGCTCCAGAAGCAGTTAAAGAAAAGCCAGAAGGAGAGAAACGCCTTCTACCATACGCCGCTCCGACCTTGTGGATGCCAGTCACACCTAAAGAAGGCAGCACTCGGTGACAGCGACACTAAGTGAGCAGTACTTACCGAAACGTTCAATGGCACCGAGGCTCTGGCTAATAGTTGCAGCCATTGTGCTAGCTTTGATTTTTGCTGAAACACGAACAAGCGGTCAATGCAACTCAAATCTATTTCTTAATGGTGACTCAGAATCGGTGGGTGGCATCGTCTATGTAGATGGTACAAACCTCGGCAAAATCACCTCCGCAAATAACTCAGGACTGAGCGGCGGGGCATTTTGGTGCCATCTTAGCAATGGTTATCACTTGCTTGAAATTAAGAAACCCGGTTACAAAACATTTTCTAAATGGCTCGACTTCAAGCGCCAAGACTATCTAGGGGTCTCGCTCGAACACTAAGACGACCAGAGAAAGAGCTTTTGCGCTCTGCGTTAACGAAATTTATTAGCTGTACTTGATATCTTTGCGCCCTTCCATTGTATTCTTGATGAGAAAGTAAGCTTATGGCTGATTTAAGCTTGGAAAGGTCGAAAGGGATGGCAATGCTCACCGAAACGGAAAGACACCGCAGCCCTGCTGTAGAAATAGAAGAAACGGTTGACACTAACGAAAGCAACGACGGTTATGTCTCACCCTACGGCAAGACCTTCACAAAGAACATGTGGTACTTTGCTGCTCCTTCAAAGGCGCTCAAGCGCGGTGAAAAAGTAGCGAAAATAATGCTCAATCAACCAATCATGGTTGGTCGCGACAGCGACGGCAAAGTCTTTGCCATGCGCGATATTTGCCCCCACCAAGCAGTTCCTCTTTCAGCTGGTCACTTTGACGGCAAAGAAGTAGAGTGTCCCTTTCATGGTTGGAAATTTGACACCAGTGGAGTGTGCACCGAAGTTCCATCGCTTTGCTCAGACCAAAAACTCAATCTCTGTGGTATCAAAAGCCGCACCTATCCCTGCCGCGAAGTACTAGACTGCATTTGGGTATATTTTGGCGACAAACCTATAGCCGAGGCTGATCTACCAGAAGTGCCTCATGCCCCAGGTCTAGAAGGCTGCACTTATGCCAAAACAACCACAACCTTGCTTCTACCCACCCACATAGACTATGCCGTGGCAGCGCTGATAGACACAGCCCATGTGCCTTTTGTGCATAACTCCTGGTGGTGGCGCTCACAAAAAGTTTTGAAAGAGAAAGCCAAAACTTATGTGCCAGAGGGCACCGGCTGGACAATGGTGAAGCACAAACCATCCCAGGGCTCAATTTTGTTCAAGCTAATTGGCAATTACATCGAAACTGAAATCAGCTTCCGTTTACCTGGCTGTCGCCGCGAATATCTAAGCTATCACAATCACACTAAGATGGCCGGTATCACCACCCTGACACCGGTTGACGACACCCACACCGAACTCAATCACACTACTTATTGGACCTGGGCACCACCTCTCACCCAGATGTTTTCGCCCATAGTCGATTACTTCGTCACCACCTTCTTAATGCAAGACCAGACTCTGGCATTGATGCAAGAGCAAATCATCAATAAGTACAATCCGCGCTTGATCATGACGATCAAAGACGCTGGTACTCCCGGGCACTGGTATTTCATGCTGAAGAAAGAATGGAACGATGCCTACGAACAGGGTCGAGCATTCGTCAATCCTATTAAAGAAAAAGTATTGCGCTGGCGCACGTAAGTTTTACTCACAGCAGTCACCGCTAGTCTCAATTGCCCTACCTAGCCTGCACATTTCACTTGACATCATCAATGTAAGCCTTAAGCTTGCATCAGGTTACTGTTAGTATAAAAATGAAAATGCAAGCTTTCCGGCGTCAGTCGGCACGTATCAAGCTGTCTTCAGACACTCCTGAACCTCTCGTATTCGAGGCGGAGCAGACGCTTAACTTAGCCGTGCCCGCGGAAGGTGATCTGACAAACAGTTCTGAATCAGCTTCAATTAATTCCATCGCCACCAATGCTGTGATTGCAGCGGAACCGACCTGCTCAACTCTAGCAGTTGATGCCGAGCCGGAGGTTAGCCCTCCGCCCCTTATCAGTGAGACGAAGGCGATTGCGGCAAACGAAGACATAAAAGCGCAATTTGGCGCCCGGTTCGAGAAACTCCTAGACGAGTTTAGCAAGGACAAATATGAACTATGGCACTGGGCACTCGGAAGCGGCCTCATCATCGTACTTTTGCAGACACCGTCATGGGTATTAAATCTAGCCATTTGCTCAGCGGTCGTTGCAGCCTGCTACTTTGCTTACAAACAACCGCAGGCCTTTTTTAGCAACTGCTTTCGCCTATGCCCTATCGTCTTTAGTTGGGCGACACTAATTAAACTGTCCATTGCTTATTGTGCACAAATCGTGCTGACCAATTTAGTCTATTCCATACCCCATTTAATTTTGTGGTTGCCGAATGATAGACCACTGATAAACATGCAATTTTTGTGGCAAAAAATTGCGATAATGACCGCCTGTGTCGGCGCAACAATTATCGCGTACAAACACTTTGCCAATCGACTCGGGGCATCTACACGCCTCAATTTGACTTACAGTCTAGTTCTTTTCGTCGGTGCGGGAATGTGCTGCCTACTGTCAGGCATCCCTTTCACCACTTTTGGTATCGCAGACTTGATAAGCAACTGGCTTTGCAGCAGTGTCAAAGATGCCAATATCCCCATGGTCTCTGATGTCAATCAAGCCTGGGCGCCGTTCAAAATACTTGTCACCTTACTTCTCTACTATGCATTCTCCAAACCGATTACATTCATCGCCCTGAATTTCGCTCTCGAACTAGAGGGCAGAAAGTATAAGCGCTTCGCCAAAAGTGCCTTGCAAACAGCCTCACAAAGCGTCAACTGCACCAATCTAGATCTAACTGTAAAGGCGGCGCACCCGGCAATCAAATACTGTTTCCAGACAGCTCTCTGGTTCGCCTTCTGCTATGGCTCACTCTTCTTTCTCTTTTCTCACAGCCCTGGTGCACTCGGCCAAGCTCTTGATCAATTTCTGACGGAAAGTTTTGAAAGTGCTTATGAACGAATTGGCGTGTTCATCAGTGTTGACCTCTACAGCGCACCCAAATTCAGAGACTTTCTGGCCAGCTTTGTTGCCCTGTGCGCCACTGCACCACTAGCAGTGATGAGCACAGCCTTTCTGCCTCCGACAAAGTCCGGACAGCTGCAGATTAGGACCTGGGGGCTCTATCGCAAGCGCTTTCTGGCAAGTCTGCCCTTTACCAAACCAATTCATCTCTGGCAGGATCTCAAATCGGTATATATCACGGGAAAAGCAGATAGTAATGGCAAAGGCACAGTTGTGCTCAAGTTCAGCGATGGAGACATCTATAAATTTACCCCCAGGCAAGTCGACCCGAACGAAATGCTGGTGCTTCTTGAAACAATAGACGAATGTGCGCCCAACTGCAAAATTGAGCCCGCCGTGCTTCTCTACCGTTCAAACTTGCAAGGCCAAAAGAAAGCAAGCACTGACGAAGAAGAGAGCCCGACCAGACTTGCCCAACGCAAATTCAATGCCACAGCATTCACACCATACAATCCCGGCCAAATTGTAGACAATTCTCTAAGAATAGTACGCATGCTCGGCAGCAAACCACTGTCGGCAGTCTATCTAGTCAGAACTAGCGAGGGCGAGCTTGCCGTTCTCAAACAATTTTCTATAGCCGCACCAGCCCTTAGCCTGGAGAAGTTACTGAGCGATTTCGAACGCGAATGCAAGCTGCTTGAATCGCTCAATGATAAAGGCATCAGCAAGGTCTATAAGACATTCAGAACCGAGGATTCGCAATTCCTCTTGCTTGAATATAAAGCTGGCAAGGATCTCTTTCATCTGATCGACGAGGGCGAAACTCTAAGCGAAAGTTCAGTGTGCCAAATTGGCAAAGACATCGCCAAACTGATGCTCACCTTGCACAACCATCGGCCTGCTATCATCCATCGCGATCTTACTCCTGACAATGTTGTCCTTACACCAGAAGGCACAATTGCCATAATAGACTTCGGCTCAGCCCATCAGTTTGCCGAAGGTATAACCGGCACCTTAGTAGGCAAACAAGCTTATATCGCCCCAGAGCAACTACGGGGAAAAGCTACGATGCAGAGCGACATCTACAGCTTTGGCAGTTGCTTGAACTATCTTCTTACTGGCAAAGAACCCAAAGCACTTAGTCAGTCGGATCCACACAAAGGCGGCATCGCCATATCTGACAAATTGAACGACCTGATCAAACGCTGCACCGAATATGATGCCGAACAAAGACCTGCTTCCTTCGAAGAAATTCTCAGTTATCTAGAAAAACTGGAGGATGACAGCTGATGCCTGATCAAAACAGCAATTACTTTCCAATTTTCTGGCTTAGAAATGCAATGAGCACGATTTGCATTGAAAAACCGCTTTCGCCTAATCTACCTTTGCAAGAAAGAGAAAGAGTAGGAGAAGAAACAAAGAAAATAGAAGAGTCATTCAAGCATCTCGGAGCAATCGATCGCGTCGGCTCGACCATTTCTCTATATTGCATGACCAGGCTCTATATTTTAAAGCTAAATGCATTAGAGCAATATTGTAAGACTCATAGAAGAACACCAAAACCCGGACAAAGCAATGATTTCGAAAACAATTACGAATACGTATGGACCGGACAGAAGAGCTTTAACCAAGAAAGGCTAGATTTTCAAGATTATCTGCTGGACGTTCAAAGTGAAGGATACGGCACCAAACAGCTTTATCGCGCACTGCCTATAATACTAATCATGTTCCTTGCTGCGGTCTCTGCAAAGCTGGCAATGGCAGGCGTTCTTTTCAGCCTACTTATCTGGTGGGCCTACAAAGTGTCTTACTGTCTCTTGCCCGCATCGGTCAAGCAAAAACTAAAGTCTCCTGTATTTGATAAGTTCAGCCGCAACCCGGCGGCACAGCAATGGGCCAGTGTCTTAAAGAACATTGGACCATTTCTCACGATTGGACTTTATGCCATTCCCCCGATTGCTCTAATTATGATCATCGCTCACTGGCTGGCAAGAACCACAGGGCTTGAGAAATACTTGGAGCAGCAACAACAAAAGGACAAGACTGGTCTTGTCCTCAGGCAGAACCTTCACAGTGAAGAGCCACTCGAAGAAGGATTCATACACTCGCGCGCCTTTGCTGTCACCCTTATGGCCATCTTCGCCAGCGGTCTACCAGCCTTTTTCTCTTACTACTTGTATTGCACCGGCGGCGTAGATGCCATCATGGGATATCCGTCTCGAGAACCGCAGTTTCTCAAAATAATGTTCATACAGCTTTATCTCCTCTCAGTCTCCAGCTGCTTGTCAGTGCTGTTTTTCAAAGCCTGGTTTACCTTTCCACTCAATTTTCTCAGCGCGGAATACGATATCGACCTGACTGAAACAAAAATTGAGAAACAAAATGCCAAAGGTTGGTTCGCAGTGTGCATGTTATGGGGCTGGCAAAGTGATTTATTTTCCTCCGAACTATTCTGGAAAGATGTGCGCCATGTAGACTTTAGCGTCGGCAACAGCTTCCGACTCTATCCCTTGCCACCAGTATTTTTTAAAGAACAAAGCAAGGTTTATAAACTACTGAACAGAATGGCTGCGATCTTTGACGCAATATCGAAAAATAAGTCAGATGGTAATCGTCTAGAGATAGTCGGCAAGTACGGCGAGATTATTGAAATCCGGTTAAATGAACTTGATAGCGAACAGAAAAAGGACGTACTCTTTTACATCCGCAAATATGCGCCGCAAGCGACCATCTCAGAAAAAGCACAAAAGGCTCTTGTCGGTTCGACAGTACTGCGCGATCCAAAACACACCGAACTCTGGTTTGATCTGCTTCTCGATAAGGCGAAGAGAGAGCATGCCGGTTACGAAAACTCCAATCTCAGCCTGCGCAACGGCCAATACACCATCTCACGAAAGCTGGCCAGCGGCGGACAAGCAAACGTATACCTGACCAAAGACCGCGAGGGGAAATCTTTTATTCTCAAAGAGTTTGTGCTGCCAGAGGGAAAAGTGCAGCACCAGCTGGAATCTATGGTCGAATTTGAAAACGAAAGTCTCATTCTCAGCCGACTAGAGCATCCTCAGATTGTACGCCTCAAAGATCAGTTTATTGAAAACTGCCGGGCTTACCTGGTGATTGAATATGTGGAAGGTAAAACCCTGCGCGAAATAATTAGAGAAGAGGGTGCACTCGGAGAATCGCAGGTGCTCTCACTGGCGAAGCAGATGGTGGCAATTCTAAGTTACTTGGAAAATCAAAACCCCCAAGTGGTGCATAGGGATTTCACCCCAGATAACCTCATCCTTCAGCCAGACGGTAGGTTAAAGCTCATAGACTTCAGCATTTCACATCTCTACCAAGCAGGAGGAATTGCCGACTGCGCTGGCAAACACTCCTACACTCCGCCTGAGCAGTATCGGGGTGAAGCTACGCCCCAGAGCGACATTTACGCCTTTGGCGCAACACTGGCATTCCTTCTCACCGGCAAGGATCCTCAACCAATCGCTACTAGCCATCCCAAAGAAACCGTCCCTGAGGTAAGTCAGCGAATGGACAATCTGGTCTCCCGTGCAACCGCCATACCGCTTGTCGAACGCTATGAGAACTGCAAGTGGATAGAATTAGACTTGGCAGATTCCGCAGCATCTTGTGTCTAGGTGACAAACTCAATTATCAAAAACCGCATAGTCATTGCGAAGAGTGTCTAACCACTCGTCGCCAACATAATCACCCTCTCGCACAGTGTTAGCCCATTCGTCACCGACATACTCATCGGCCCCCCAGGCGGACGGCATGTAACTGCCGTGCCCAGTAGTCAATCCTAGATTTCTTGTGCCGTAGATGCCAGCATCTATGCGGTTTTCCGGGTTAAAGCCCTCAATGGGCGGCAGATGCCCCTGGTGAGAGCCATTGCCTCTAGGGCACTTCTCAATACCTCCCACTCCCTCGTCTCCATAAATGTCCTCCGCTCTGGCTCCGGCCTGGTGCACAAAACTATCGGTTGAAACAGGCGGCAGGTGGCGCAGAGATAGAGGCGAAGTGAGGTTTAAGCGCGGCACGAACGGCACTCTCTGAGCCATTGCAGGCAGCGAAAACTGCACGATGATAGCTGAAAAGGCGAGCAAAAGCACCGCCTTAAAGCGGAAATTATTTGACATGGTAAGTGCCTCGACGAGAAGAAATTAGGGCTTAGTAGACACAATCTATGTTGCTCTGCATATTTGGCAAAACTATGGCGAAGGCATTAAAACAGGTTGCCCTCGCACCATCGTCGGGAAATACTGTCAAATTTAAGGAAATGGCAGATAGAAGAGTAACTTGAGGTAAGCTGAGATAAGTAGCGCCAGGAGCTGTTTATGCGCAGACGTCGCAGTGTGCCTAAGAACTCAATTATCCAATATGAAGAGTTGAAAGCAGCAGCTGGTGGCTCTGGTTCGGGTGGCGGGGGCCACGGTTCCGGAACATGTCAAATCAAAGACTTTATAGTAAGAATTCCGCCTCCAATAGCAGATTGCGACGCTACGAAACCGCATAGATTTGGATTACCCAAGCTCGAACCGCGAACAAAATATTGGGCGGGAAAAGTCATTTCTATGGGGCTTTGCCTAGTTCTACTGAACTTCTTCTACCATCATCTTCCAGCATTGTCGCGAATTATAGTATTGCCTTTAATGGTGTACTTCATGTGGAAGATGTTTCTTCAGCTTCAGAAGGGTCTTTACTGATTCCGAATCAGTCAGCTCAATTGCTAGTTTTCCTTCACCATTTTTGATTCTAGTATCGGCACCCGCCTTAAGTAAATATTCAATCAAACCAGAATCATTATTCAACGCAGCAATGTGCAAGGGCGTTTTTCCTTCACCATCTTTGCCATTGAGTTTAGCGCCTGCGCCCACTAGAGACTGAACAAGTTGACGGTTAGACACTTTCGTGGCAATTCCCAGGGGGCGATAAATATCGCCAGGGCGTCCATTAGGTTTAGCACCATTGGCCAGTAAAAAATTACAGGCATCACAGTGACCAAGCGATATAGCGACTTCAAGTGGGCTCAAGTAGTAGGGTCTTTCCGATGCCTTAGAGCAATTAGCATCGTCATCAATGGATGCACCTGCGTCAACAAGCAATTTCAGCAAATCGACTCGACCAGTTAGCGCAGCCCAATGCATGAAAGTGCAACCGTTTTCGTCTCTCTTATGAGTAGCTGCAGGCTCCCTTAAGGCAAGTTTCAACTTGTCAAAAGAACCGAAGGCAACGTCAGAAAATTGGTCAGTTTCAAAATCGTTAGCTCTGAGCTTATCGGCAATGGCAGGCTCTCTTTTCCATAGCGCATACTTCAGAAGCGAAACCCTCATAGCCGCAGTGGGCGGTCTGAGTCCGCTGCTAACTAATGACTCTACGAGATCTAAACTACCGAAGCGAATAGCGTTGAGATAGATGGATCTCAGCAAAAAAGCATTCTTGCTATTACCCAGAGACTCCTTATGTTCAGCTAAAAACTGACGCGCCTCTTCTATCTGTCCGTTCTTCACCAGCTGGCTGAAATGCAGTATTAGCTGGTTGTCGCTATATAATTTTAGCGACTCTACTCCTTGAACTCCTAGATGCAGATTCCCATCCGCCTTCCATGGCGGCAGTTCACAGTGATCAACGGACGAGACTGGCTTCGCAGCTTGCGCGCAGGTCAATTGCAAGACCTGGCTGATTAGGACAAGAAGCAAACTGCGACTGAACAACCTCAAAACATTTACCTGGTTTGTGTCTCACTAAACTTTAGCATAGTGATCCAACAGCTTATAACCCGCCTAAAACATTCGCCAAGATACCAATGGCCTCTTTGATCTCATCAGCGCTTACAGTTAAAGGCGGCAAAAGACGGATGACATTCTCGCCAGCACCAACGAGCAAAAGACCTTGCGCTGCGCATTTTTGAATGATTGGTTTAACGGGGATATCCAACTCAACACCAAGCATAAGGCCCAGTCCACGAATAGCTTTAATTGATGGGCACTTAGACTTGAGGTCGACCAGCTCTGCTACTAGCAGCTCACTTTTAGTCTTTACAGACCCTAAAAACTGCTCGCTGCCAATGATATTGACGCAGGCCAGTGCAGCTGAGGCAGCCATCGGATTGCCGCCAAAAGTCGAGCCATGATCACCAGCATTGAAGGCACTGGCAATACTCTCTTTTGCCAGGATTGCTCCGATAGGGAAGCCGCCGCCCAGGCCCTTGGCCAGAGCCACAATGTCTGGGGCAACCGAGAAATTCTCACTGGCAAAGAAGTAACCACTGCGGCCAACGCCACACTGTATCTCGTCAAATATCAAAACTATCTTGTGCTTGTCGCAGAGCGCTCTCACCTCTTTGAGAAAATTGCTATCAACTAAGTGCACTCCACCTTCGCCCTGCACCGGCTCGATAATTATGGCGGCGACGGCATCTAAATCATTGGCCAATATCGAGTCAATATTATTGAACTCAACCACAGTAAAACCAGGTACCAGCGGGCTATAGCCTTCCTGATACTTGGTTTGACCAGTAGCGGAAAGGGCACCATAGGTGCGGCCATGAAAAGAATTGCTCATGGTAAGAATCTTCGTGCAGTTCTCACCTTTGTGCTTCTTGGCATACTTGCGACTGAGTTTGAGGGCGCCCTCCACAGCCTCAGCACCGCTATTACAAAAGAAGGCCCTGTCAAAAGAGCTATTTGAAAATGCCACAAGCTTTTCAGCCAGCTCAATGGCAGGCTGGTTGTAATAAAGATTGGAGCAATGGCTCAGTTTACTTAGTTGCTTAGTCAGCGCTTCTACGTAAGCGGGATGACAATGACCAAGTGAATTGACAGCGATGCCGGAAGCAAAGTCGAGATAGCGCTTGCCGTCGACATCCTCAACATAGCTACCCTTACCCTCGGTTAGTACCATGGGCTGGGTGGCGTAGGTTTGCATCAGCACCTTCTTGCCGCGCTCTACCCAATCGGTTTGAGCTGAGGCTGACTGAGCAGATTGGGCGCATATACTAGTGGTCATACTTGTATTTATCTCCAGTAATCAGTGTGCCTGTCTCTTGCGGCGCTAAGAAGCCTCTGACAAGGGCGTTTGGGGCGAAGCTATTAACTATGGCAATGCGTCTAATACCGTTCTTGATGGCCTTGACGCAACTCTTAATCTTGGGCAGCATGCCACCAGTCACGGTGCCATCCTCTATCAGTTCCTGGGCACTCGTTGCTGTAACATGGCCAATCCGAGTCTGCGGCAAATTGAAGTCTTTGAGCACACCGGGTACGTCGGTCATGAAAATCAAGCCGTCGGCCTCCAGACTTGTTGCCAGGGCCAGTGCGGCATGATCAGCGTTGATATTATAAAACTGCCCTGTGCTATCAATACCAATGGGTGAGACTATCGCAGTCCAACCCGCCCACATCCAGCTGGCTATGCCGCTGTCGCGGACATCTACTATTTCACCGACCCAGCCAAGATCAGCGGACATTTTTTCAGTTTGAAAAGGGATGGCCGATTTTGAGCAAAAGCTCAAAGCGCTAACCCCTCTCTGGCGAAATTTCTCAGTAAGCTTATTGTTAATGTCGCTGAATACTTTCACAGCAACTGCCAGGGTCTCCTCATCAGTTACTCGCAGCCCATCTATCTTTTTGGTCTCTTTGCCTATAGCAGCCAGAGCGTCATTAACGGCAGTACCGCCGCCGTGCACAACAATGACATGTATACCTGCTTTGATCAGGACGACGGCTTCATCGATAAGAGCATCCAACACCGATTCATTACCAATGGCATTGCCGCCAAATTTGACCACGACAACTTCGTAAGCATTCTGTTTTAGAGTCTCCTTCGCCTTTGAGAGGTCAAATTGCGCCACTGGGGCCACTGGTGCCACTGGCATAGCCGTCAGGGCTGATTCATAGTCTATTGATTTTAAGGCTACCGATTTCAAGTTCATTGAAGCTACCATTTCTGTCACCTATGTCCTGTAAGAGCCGTTGATACGCACATACTCATAACTGAGGTCGCAGCCCCAGGCGGTTGCCGCGCTCAAGCCCTCTTTCATGTCGATGTGGATGATAATGTCTTTTTCTGCCAGCACCGCTTTGCCAAGAATCTCATTGACGACAATTGGCTCCCCTTCCCGCATTAGCTCTAGTCTGCCAGCGGCACTTTCTATGGCAATTGAGACAGTTTCTGGTTTGAAGCTAACGCCGCTGTAACCCATGGCGCAAATGATCCGTCCCCAGTTGGCGTCTTCGCCGAAGAAGGCGGTCTTGACCAGGCTAGACGAAACAATAGAACGAGCCAGCTTGCGAGCCTCAGCAATACTATCGGCGTGCTTGACCTCAACCTGAAGAAATTTAGTAGCCCCTTCTCCGTCTCGCACAATTGCTTTCGCCAGGTCTGTATTGATTGTCTTCAGGGCCTGACAGAAGGTGCGATAGTCACTGCCCTCGCTATCGATAAGTTTGTTTCCAGCCTTACCGTTAGCCAAAATAGCGACCATGTCATTGGTGCTGGTATCGCCATCAACGCTAATCATGTTGTAGGTTTCAGCGCTGCTTTCTTTCAAAGCCTTAGTTAGAAGTGCCGGAGAAATATTCAGATCAGTGGTAAGGAAACTGAGCATGGTAGCCATATTTGGATGAATCATGCCGCTGCCCTTGGCCATAGCACCGATGGTGACTTTCTTGCCGTCAACTTCGAATGTCAGCGAGGTTTGCTTGACATAGGTGTCGGTAGTCATGATTGCCTGTGCGGCACTCAAGCCGGCTTCAGCCGAGCAGTCCAAATCTTGGCAGGTAGTCTCAATGCCTTGCTTAATTAGTTGAATAGGCAATTGCACACCGATCACGCCGGTGGAAGCGATGATGATTTCTTCTTTGCTCACGCCCATGCAGTCTGCATAAGTAGCAGCCATAGCTTCTGCGTTGATCATGCCAAGCTCTCCAGTGCAGGCATTAGCGTTACCACTGTTGACGACGATGCCACGCACAGGCTTGCCCCCGGCGACGACCTTCTCATTCCACAGAATCGGTGCGGCTCTCATGACATTGGTAGTGAAGGCCGCTGCCACATGGGCGGGAACATCACTCCAGACTAGCGAAAGATCTTTGCGTTTGCGTTTAACGCCGATGTGGGCGCCAGCGGCCATAAACCCCTTGGGGCTAGTGACACCACCGGTGCAACCGTCTTCTGCCGTTAGACCTTTAGTTTTCAGGCTGGTAGCAGCACTTGCAGTCACTGCAGCAGCGGCTGCACCTGCTGTTGCTGCGGCCCCCACTGTAGTACGAATATTTTGTAATCTAGCTATTGAGTTCAAGGTTGTGTCTCCCGATTGTCATGTCACTATGGACGTATACGTAAAAAAATCCCTGAGTGCTTGCCTTGCGCTCAGGGATAAAAAATTTAGTTGTTGATCAAATCAACACAACCAAATAAAACCCGAGCGCAATAGGCGGCGTCGCGAGTTTCGTCGGCTGCTAGAGTGGCCGATTAAGTAGTTGTTTATGTGGTTTTTGCTGTCCGAAGCGAACATTGAAAATTGCCTCACTAACTTTGGGAAAGGTTACGATGGTTTCGCACCTATGTCAACGATTTCTAAAAAAAAATCACGCCGGAAAAATTGCTGACTGTTTTAGTCCAATAGATTCAGGCCAACCGAACAGCAGATTCATGTTCTGTATAGCCTGTCCTGCTGCGCCTTTCACCAGGTTGTCCAGGGCACCGACAGCAATGACACGATTGGTTCTTTGATCAATTGTCATACCGATGTCGCAGAAGTTTGCTCCCTTTACAAAACGTGTTTCGGGCATCGTGTACTCGGCGTCGTCAGGAGAAAAGACCCTGATGAATAGCTCATTCTCATAGAATTCGGTGTATATATTATATAACTCTTGTTTGTTTATATTACTTATAAGCGAAGCATAAGCGGTGACAAGAATGCCCCGATTCATC
>CALRJJ020000010.1:0-18888 GCA_943367505.1 Flavobacterium psychrophilum
GGCGCTAAAGAAAGCTTGCCTAGAATGCCGAAACGCGCCATTGCCGAGCATCTTTGCGACTTACTGGCCGAGCGTTTTCAAGCAATTGAGAAGACACCGGTTCATTAGTGATAATAACTAGTCATAGACTGCCCTTAAACTAGGCTAGAAATAGCACTGGGTGATATACTCGCTTGTCTGAAATATTCGGAGCGGAGAAAAAGTTTATGGGTAGAGCCAATAACTCGCAAGCTGATTCTGGCAATGCCGCAGGTGGCGGTGGGCTGGTCTCGCTTTTTACAGGTTTAGTACTGGGTGTAATGGGTGGAGTAACTCTTGCACTACTGACTGCTCCTAAGTCTGGCAGTGAGACTCGTGATGTTATACAGCGCAGCGCTAAAGACGTGCCAGAGCGTTTAGGTGAGGTTGTCGATGATTCCCTCGATTTGTACGCTTCTTTCCTCAATTATTGTCAAATGAATGTTGAAGAGCAAGGCATGCGGTTGAGACGGGCACTGGCTGCAGGTAAGTTAGCTGCTGCTAAAAAGCGCGAAGAAATTGAAATCGGCGGCTAAGCCAAAATTCTTAACCTAGTTAAAGGGGTTTTTTGTGGACCATGTAAACGCTTCTTTCGGAGGCCCTCTAGATATTTTGGTGGCCGTGGCCCTGATTTTTCTAGCAGTCTCATTAATGGCGGTGAGCCTGCCCTTGATGTCGATGGTCAAGCAATCTGAACGAACTCTTTCGGCCTTAGAAAGGCTTTTGGGAACAGTAAATCAAGAACTCGGTCCTACTCTTAAGCAGGTTGATGCCTTGCTTGGCACTGTGCTCGAGCTAAAAACCACAGCTGAGAAACGTATTACAGAAGTAGGTTCAAAAGTTGGTGATGTCAAAGGTGGCCTAGATAAGTTTACAGGCGAGGCAAAGAAACAGTCATCGGTGTTTGGTGCTGGATTGTTTGCTGGAGTGCGTTCTTACTTAGAGCGCCGTCCTGAAAAAGGTAGTCGTGATCAAAAAGACGAAATGAGATTGTCCGAAGTGGGCAAAAGATAGAAGAGACCAGATCCCAGATTAGAAAGTAGGTTAGGAGTAGTTAAATGAGCAGATTTCTAGAAGGATTGGTGGTTGGTGGAGTGCTTGGCTATATAGTCGGAATTCTATCGGCACCGAAATCAGGCGCAGAGCTGAGACAGCAGATTGCTGATAATTCTGAAGACCTGTACAAGCAGGCATCTGACTCTTTGGTTGATGTGCGCGAGAAAACAGGCACTGTGATTACTGAAGCTAAGAGCAAAAGTACCGAAGTATTAAAGAAGGCTTCTGACTCTGTAGTCGGAACTAAAGACCAAATTGCTCATAAACTGCAAGAGCTAGCTGGTCAGAGCTCCAAGGTAATGGTAGACGATGTGGAAAGTGCCACTTCGGGCTGATTTTTAGAGATTTAGGAAGTTGAAGAAAAAGGAATCCAGCCCAAAGCGGCTGCTAAGGCTCAACAGAGCTTTAGCAGCTTGTGGCATTTGTTCTCGGCGTAAGGCCGATGTTCTGATCGCTGATGGTCTAGTGCGTGTCAATGGCGAGGTCGTCACCGACTTCAACCGAATGGTTGACATGGGGCGCGACAAGCTCTCTGTGGACGGCACGCCTTTGCAAAAGAAACGGCTTGATTACGTTGTCATCAACAAGCCCAAAGGTGTTGTTGTTACCTGCGATGACGAGCGCGGTCGCCGCACTGTCATTGATCTTTTGCCAGAAGAACTAATGCATCTAAAACCGGTCGGTCGCCTAGACTCAGATTCGGAGGGGCTTTTGCTGCTGACAAATGATGGTGACATGGCTCGCTATTTGACCCACCCGTCCCACGAAGTGCCCAAACTCTATCGTGTTAACGTCGAAGGCGATATATCAAAAAATGCCATAACAGCTTTGCGTCAGGGCGTCAGGTTGTCAGAAGGTATGACTGAGCCTGCTTTTGTTCGCAAAATTTCTGCTAATCCACGCTATTCGCAGCTTGAAATAGAGCTGAGAGAAGGCAAAAATCGGCAAATCAGGCGGATGTTGGCACAAGTTGGTTACAGAGTAACGCGTTTGGTCAGGGTTGCCATTGGTGGGTTACAATTAAGTCAACTGGAATCTGGATCATGGCGTCGTCTCAACAATCAGGAGCTTGCGCTTTTGCAACCTACTGAGGCAGACAAAAGCTTCTAAGAAAGTTGTTTTGACGCATTCTTACTCGTTGATATTTTACTTACTGAATTGACACTTACTGGATGCATAAATGTCGCTTGAGCAAATTGGACAGAAACTCAAAGTCGCGCGGGAAGGGCAAAGCCTATCCGTTGGCCAAGTCTATGACCGCACTAAGATTCCCGTAAACCATATTGACGCTCTTGAGAGTGGTCGCTTTGATGACCTTCCTGAACCAGTTTATGTCGCTGGTTTTATCAAGCGTTATGGCGACATGTTGGGCCTCAATGGTCAATCTCTGGCCGATGAATATAAGCGGGCTGGTCAGCCTGTTGTAGAGAACGGTCGCGGACTTTTCAATCGTGGTGGCGGTGTTCAACAAGCCGTAGCTCCCTTGGTTTATGTCTCAAAGCCACGAGTTGAGACTGAAGCGCCAAGTTTCACTAAAACTTTTTTCTATCCCAGTTTGCTTTTAATCGCTGTTCTTGGCGTGGTTTGTGGTCTTGGAGCCTGGTACCAGACTCAGATGACTTCGCAAGATCCTGGCCTCTTGGCCCTGGGGCGCTCGGCTGAGCGATTCAACCCCGGTCAGTTGCCTGCCACTGGAGTTGCCGCTGGAACTAATACTGTTAACGGCGCTGTCACCAACGGTGCCGCTGCTGTGCCCTCCACCGATAATAAGATTGCCTTGTCGGCTAGTCAGCACGTTTGGGTTGAAGTGAAATCAGTTGCTTCTGGTCAGTCGCTCTTTACTGGTTATCTAGAAATGGGCGAGCGCCGCGATTTCCAGGATGCCCAGGGCCTGAGAGTAAGAGCCGGTAATGGCGGAAGTTTAACTGTTGATTATCTAGGCAAGAGTGAAGCCTTTGGCTTGCCTGGCAAAATCGCTGAGCGTGTCTTTGCTAGCACACCTGTGCCTGTTGCTGGAGGCGATGCTTCTGCGACAACTGCAAGTGGCGACGCTGCAACCAAGCCTGCTGTAACAACTGTAAAGTGGAAGCCAGCGGTGAGAAAAACTACTACAGATGGCTCAGTTAGCCAAGGGCGCCGCTCGCGCCGCTCTGAAGAAGGCACCCGCGACATTCCAGGGGTCTCATCTGGCGGCGGAACGCGATCTATCGATGTGCCATACCGCTACAATGATGGACGTCTTGATAACGACTAGCTTGACAACGGCCGGCTTTTAAGCGACAAGCTTAAAAGCAAGCAGTTTTAAATACCCGAGCTCAAGCGCGGATGGAGAGTGTAATTAAATGCGTAACCCCAAGATTGGGGTGGTTTCTTTGGGCTGTCCCAAGAATGCCACTGATACTGAAGTGATGCTTGGTCTCTTGAACGAGGCTGGATTTGAAGTCACCTTTGATAACGATGAGGCTGAGCTCTGTCTCGTTAATACCTGTTCTTTCATTGGTGATGCTCGCAAAGAATCGGTGCGCACCTTAGTTGAACTAGCCGATCAAGGCAAAGAGCTAATCATTGCCGGCTGTCTTGCTCAGCACTTCAAAGAAGAATTGCTCACTGAAATACCAGAAGCCCGGGCGGTTGTAGGTACTGGTGATATCACTAAAATAGTTGATGTAATTAAGGCTGTTGCGCGCGACTCTTCGCTGCGGGTTGTTGAAGTCAGTGACGTGCCCAATAATTATGATGATGAAGTTTTGCCGCGGATGGTCACCGGCGTTGGCGCATCGGCCTATTTGAAGATTGCTGAGGGCTGCGACCACGCTTGTACATTCTGCATAATTCCGCTATTACGCGGTAAGTTTCGCTCACGCACGATTGAGTCGCTAGTAAAAGAAGCGCGCATTTTGGTTAAAGGCGGCGTGAAAGAAATCATTTTGGTATCACAAGACTCTAGTTATTATGGTCTCGATATCTACAACAAAATGGCATTGCCTGAGCTTTTAGAAGCCCTTCATGAAATTGAAGATCTCGACTGGATCCGCATTATGTATTGCTATCCAACTGAAACTAATAGGGCTCTTCTGGAAGCGATTAAGCGCTTACCTAAAGTCGTTAAGTATGTAGATATTCCGCTGCAGCACTCTCATCCGGCTGTTCTGTCCGCTATGGCTAGACCAAGAAATCCAGAAAAAGTTATGGACCTAATTAGAGAGGTTCTGCCTGAAGCGAAGATCCGTTCTACTTTTATCGTGGGCTTCCCGGGCGAAACAGACGAGCAATTTGAGCACCTTGTGCAGTTTATCGAGAAATATCGCTTTGATCGCTTGGGCGTCTTTACATACTCGAAGCAGATGGAAGTTCCTTCTGGGCACATGGACAATCAATTGACAGAGAAAGTCAAGAAAGCAAGACGTAATCGCATTATGCGTCTACAACACGACATTGCTTTTGCTTCCAACAAAGCCATGGTTGGGCAAGTGATACCAGTTCTGATCGAAAGTTTTGACGAAAGTAAGAAGCACTATATCGGCCGCAGTCAGTGGGATGCGCCCGGAATCGATAATCAGGTTTATGTGCGCGAATCGGCCGAAGCTCCAGTTTATATGGCTGAAGTGAATATGGTGCTGGTAGAAGAAGCAAAACCGTATGATTTGATTGGTGTCGCCTATAGTGGCACTGAGCAGGTGGTTAAAGCGGCGGTGAATGAGCATGACGGTGCGCTTGTTACTCCTGTTTCGATTTCTCGCTAGCTTAATTCAATAGGCTAACTCTATGTCTGGTTTATCAGCTTGGTGCAAGTGGCTTCTTGTGGGTGTATGCTTTGCCTGGCTTTTTGCTGCCTTGCCTGGCTCTAGCGCATCAGCTGTTCGAGTTGGCCTGGCTATTCTGCTTCTGCTCTGGGCCCTATGTGCTCCCTTTGTGCTGTCTTGGTGCATGGTTGATCTTGCCGGTTGGGCCTTCCATCAAGGCTATTATTCGCTAGCTTTTGCCCTGGCTCGATTAGGAGTGCAAAGCGATATTGCCGTGCAGCCCTTGGTGCAGGTGGCCGGCTTGAGCGATTCGCCCTTTGCTGCTTTCAATTCACTAAATTTAGCTAACTCTGAAATGGTGGGCGGGCAATTTATTGCGGCCAAGGAGCGGCTCACTGCGGCTCTGGCACAGTCTGATTGTATGGCTGGAATGCCAGCCACTACTTCGGTAACACCCTTTGTATTAAGTCATTTGGCCAGTGTCGAGCAATGTCTTGGTAATTTTGAGCAGGCCCATTCTTTTCTCACACGCTCGATTAATCTCAAGAGCAATAGCATAAAAGATTGTGAAAGCTCTAGTGAAAAACTGGCTCTAGAACGCGCTATCGCAGCCGATCGTCACGCCTTGGGTTGTTTCTTCGAAAAACGTTTGGCCATGGTCGAGGCCGAGAAGAATTATTTGGCGGCGCTAGAAATCTTAGAACGGTCTGTCGATGTCAAAGGAGAATTGGTCGAGTGGGAGAGTGAGATGCGGGCCAGCTTTGTTAATGGCCTGGGTGAGTTTTATTTGCGCCAAGGTAAAGTTGATTTTGCCGAACCCTTGCTGCGTCAAGCATACGCACTGCGCAGTTCGCGCTTTCCAGCCAGCCATCCAATTATGTCGGCCTCCTATGATGCTCTTGGTCGGCTGGAAATAGCTAAAGGTAATCTATTAGAAGCTGGCTCGCTGTTGAAGCGAGCCTATAAGATTAGATTGCACTACTGCAAAGAAAATTTGTCTGATCTTGCCGATACTCAGCTCTCACTGGCGAAGCTTAAGCAGAGCCAAGGACAGTTTGTGGAGGCTGAGAATCTTTTGCGTCAGGCTTTGCTTGCCAAAGAAAAGGTTTTTGGAGCTTGCCATCCTGACGTGGCCGAAGTACTTGAGGCCTTGAGCCAGCTCTTGAACGGGCCAGAGCAGAAAGAAGAGCGCGTAATTGCTGAAATATCATTGCTGCGCGAGAGAGCCAATGCAATACGTATTTTCTATGCCGTTAAATAGACTTTGATACTTGCAGTGCTCGTGCGGAATGTTCTCGCGCAATTTTGAAAAGATTGTCTGCCATGGCTAGATGATCGTAGTCGAAGTTTTGACAGAAATATTGCAGTTCTTCAAGGCCATCGGCAGCTTGTGCTATGGCGTGTCGCATCCACTGCAGGGCTGGTTTGAGAGTGAGGGGCGGAGGATTATCTGTAAATTCGTTGCTGGCTTTGAGCAAGGTCTTTTCAATATCATCGACATAATGGGAGAATTCTTCCAACAGTTGTTCATCATAGATATCTTGAGACAGTGCACTCAGGCGTTGTTTGTACTTCGACAATATTGACTCTATTGAGCGCCTGAGCGGATGGAAAACTTGCCGGAGATAACGCTCTCGTGCCTTTTCTTCGTCTAGAGAGTCTTGCACACTGGTAGGCATGTGCATGCCGGTGTATGGTTTTGTCCGTATTACAACTGAGTCGTAGTGAGCCCTTTTTTCGCTATCCATCAAGGTCTCATAGGCCTCGTTGATAGACATCATCTGTTCAGTTTCGCTTACTACCTGATTGTCAGGTTTTGCATGAAAAGATAAATCGGGGTGCACAGACTTAACTAGTTTGCGGTAGGCCTGCTTAATTTCAGCCCTGCTGGCATTTGTGTTAGATGCCAGGCCGAGAATTTCGTAGTGGTTAGTTTTCTTGCGCGCCATAAGCTAATTATATTGGTCCTTGGCACTTTATTCTTCTAATCATTAGTTATTTTGGCTTTGTAGGCCCGGACACCCACATTTCATTTATTTTGAAGCAGCCTTTTTTCTTGTAGATAGTAAAATTGTCCTCTTCGCCAATCTGTTCGTAGTTGTTTAGCGAACGTTGACTAAATTTGAATTCACTGAGCCAATCTGTGGTTTGACCATTCTGCAAGAGCACTATGGTCGGGCTGGTCTCTTTTAGGTCTTGAACTAGTTGATCGATAAACTCGTTTAGCTGATTGGGAAATTTTTGCCAGACTTGGGGCACGTTGTCGCGCACGAAGCGAAACGGTCCAAGCATGGTTAGGTCGATGTGCCGTGTGGCAGACTTGCGCCTAAGTTGCAGTATTGTGGTGGCATTGGGTTCGGTTGATTCGCCAATGATGGCCACATAGTCGCCTACTTTTGTGTATTCGATAATGGGCTTGGCCAAGGGAGCGAGGTCCTCTGCTGAAGCGTGGCCCTTGTAACCGATGCTGGCTAGATCGAATTGGTTGCTGCTCGCCTCTTGCTTATAGTCTTTCCAGCAACTGTCTGCTAGCCATGCTGTCAGGGCTGCAAGGGCTAAGGTTCCGATTAACCATTTTTTACGACCTAGATGTGATTGATTAAATAGACGAGTCTGTACTAATTGCTCCTTAATAGTCTTGTAAAGCGCAATTAGTGTCATGTTTTGCAAGATAAAGGCCGATTGATTGAGCGGGAATAGGTGGAGGGGAAAGCCCTTCCCTTGAATGAAATAAATGAAATAACTAGAGAACATGACCACGCAGACTGGTGCTAAAAATGGCTCGAGTCTGACCAAGGCAAAGGTAAGAGCGGCACAGCAGAGCGAGTGGATTAGCACATCTTCTGAGCAGGTGAAGTTGTAATTACAAAGGTAGACAGTCGAGCGTTCAAAGAATTTGTAGCCAGAGATTGTCAGAGGCATAAGTAAGTCGAAATAGGCATGTTGTTCTGCTGCTGAAAGTAATTTGAAGTGCAGGGTATAAAGCGCGGCTACCGTAGCCGCTGCTGCGATTTCGACCTTAAGAAATGGGCGAATTGGGCGCTCTTTGCTTTGTATTAGCCAGTATAGCTCTGTCAGTATGGCTGGTATGAAAAAATAAGGCTTCAGGCACATACCGCAACCGGCAATGGCCCCCACCGGAATTGCTAGCCAGGGGGGCATGGAGAGCTGCTGCCAACGCAGATAGCGCAGTATAAAGAATGGCCAGTAAGAGAGCATAAATATATGCTCGCGCTGACCCCATTCAAAAAGAAAGCGCAATCGATTGGTGGTTAGCATAAATTCGTATATTGCTATGCTAAGGGTGAAGGTATTGATGAGTGGCCAGTTTAGTTGTTCCTTTGCTTTTGTCGCCAAGGCATAGATTGCAGTGACGCAATAGACGCTAAGGCTCCAAATGAACAGTGAAAATGCCAGGGACGCAGGAATATTGAAGAAGGCTGATGCCAGTGAGGGTATCAAGCTTATGTAGCAGATTAGTGGTGGATTTAAGTCAATTATGTCGACGTAGAGTGTCTTGCCGTGCCAGAGCATGTCAGCCATAATCAAATATTTGGCTTGGTCAAAGCCAATTCGCATAGGGTGAATTAAGATGATAAACAGCACCGCCAGTAGTGCGGCTGCGGTAAAAGACAGACCGAATATCTGTAGAGGGTCGAGGCCCAATACTTTCTTGCCTGTATGGTCTGTCATCAGTCTATCCTCATCCAAATGGTGAAGCTGTACCAGCAGCCACTGATGAAGGCGGGCTCGGTTTTTTGTAGCATTACTTGGTTCGCCTCGCCCATCGGTTTGTAGTTCTTTATCAAGGCGAGATTTATTTTTTCGTGCTTTCTCAGGTAGTCTTCAGTGCGCCCTTGCTGAATGAACATCAGCTTGGGCACACGCTCTTGAATCAGTCTTGTTAGTTTTACTTCGACGTAGGTTTTGTCAAATTCTTGCTGCGGGCTGTTAATGAGTTCGGGCGGAAGCTCTTTCTCGGTGATATTACAATCAGCCAAAAGCCTGATGGGATACCCCCAGAGAAACGGCAGGCAGGGGCGACGGTTGCTGAGCAATGTCAGTGGATAGCCTGGGGTGGCTGTGTCATTCAAGAACATAACGCAGTCGCCCGGTTTGCTGTATTTGTCCAACCATACAGAAAACTCGCAAGGTTGCCCGGCTTTAGCGGGGTCAAGCTTTGTCACTGCTGGTTTGAGCCAAATGGCTTTAGCAAAAGCCCAGGATTGCCAACCAACAAAGCTGACTAATATAAGCAGTATTGCTAGGACTGAGCATGAGCGCCTTAGCGCAGTGCTAGATAATCGAGAAATACTACGAGCGGCAACAGCGATGATGATGCTTGAATTTAGCAGTAGTGGGGCGGCAAGCAAGATAATCTCAGCTGTGCCCCCGCGTTTGTCAGTGATAAAAAGGATAAAACCGTATAGTGAGAGAATCGTCATGGGATAAAGGAGTGACGTTTCTCTCCTTAGCGCTAACGACCCAATGTAGATCAATGCTGCGGCATAGAAGAAAATGCGCAGATCTGGTGAGCAGTCTAAGTATTTGACATGGTCGTCCGTGGGGTAAGCGTAGTTGTTGAACCAGAGAGGCACTATCAAATTGCAGAAGATCTGGCACACGGTTGGATGGAGAGCTATGTAGGCTGGAATCAGGCATAGGCCAGCCAGGCAGGCGGAAATCTCTGGAGTTCTTAGTCGTGCAAACTTATTATTTTGCAAGAAAAAGCAAATTTCTAATATCAGTGGAATTAGCAGATATTGTAAGTTAAGCCAGAAAGCAAGCCCAGCTGCTAATCCGATTGCTTGACTGAGAGCCCGAGGTATGGCTATTTCTATTTCGCTAGTTCTTAGCCATCTGAGCAAAACATAGGGAAGGGCTAGCACTATTAGTAGATGTTCGCGCTCGGCGAACTGAAAGATGAATAGATTACTGATGGCGGCACAGGCAACGGCAAAGCCGCCAACGGCGAAGGGATTTTCCCCTAGCTCTGATTTTGCTATCAGATAAGTAGATGTGGCCGCAGATACAAATGCTAGTGTGATTCCGCAAATTAACGCCGTCAGGACGATATCACAAGTGCAGTGGGCGCTAATAAAGGCAGGTATTGCCGATAAGAGCATCATGGTTGGCGGATCGGCGTCAATAAAATCACGGTAGGGCAGATGGCCATTCAAGAGCAGCTTGCCCATTTCAAGCCGCAGAGCGGCCTCTGGAGCAATAGCATAAGGATTGGTGACAAAAAACACCAAAATGCCAAGCAGAAAGATGCCGGCGCAAGCCAGCAAAATCTGAAGCTCTACTGGTTGGCGCCGACTTTCTAACATAATGCTATTGAGGGATAATCCCAATCCTGTTAAAAATGCTCAGAGTGTATCATTCTGACTGTTCGCAACGGTCTATAATCAGAAGATGTTCTGCCCATTTTGTAATCATCGTGACAGTCGAGTGCTCGAATCCCGCCTAACAGCAGAGAATTCGGTCAGGCGCAGGCGAGAATGCGAAGGTTGTGGTAAGCGTTTCACTACTTATGAAAAGCTGGAGACTGTCCAGTTCCTTGTGGTCAAGCGCTCTGGCATTCGCGAACCTTATATTAGAGATAAGCTCAGAGCGGGAATTAGCCGAGCCTGTGCCAAAACCACTGTAACCGCTGAGCAAATAGATGATTTAGTCGATTCGGTTGAAAATGAATTGCTGGCCTCTGGTCGCAGAGAAGTGGCCGCTTCGATGTTGGGTGAGATAGGTTTGCGTCTGCTGAGCAATCTCGACCAAGTAGCATATGTGCGTTTTGCCTCTGTCTATAGGCAGTTTCGTTCTATCGAAGACTTCATTGCTGAGCTTAATCTACTGCGCGCCGAGCAGACTGTAAGAAAAGACGGAGCTGAGATTCTAGATGCTGCGGCACCACCAGTGGTGCTACGCGGTGGCAAAGGCAGCTCGACTTGATCTTTTGGCTTACGGGCTTCTGAATTGTTTAGATTAGATGAAAGATCTCAAATGTCGCTTAATGCTTGTTTGCGCTTGCCCCACAGGCCAGAGATGACCGTGTTACAATCGCAGACCGCTTGTATATATATACCTTCGAAGAACCAATTAGTGAACTGGCATAATTATGAATAGCATTATTAAAGAGATTGAAGCCCCACTCCTGAAGTCGAACCTTCCCAAGTTTGATGTCGGCGACACTGTCAAAGTGTTCGTCAAAATCAAAGAGGG
Organism: Flavobacterium psychrophilum; assembly: GCA_943367505.1. Classification (GTDB taxonomy): domain Bacteria; phylum Cyanobacteriota; class Vampirovibrionia; order Obscuribacterales; family Obscuribacteraceae. The sequence goes on from CALRJJ020000010.1 coordinate 11,037, forward strand.
CGGCAAAGAACGTACTCAAGGTTATGAAGGCGTTGTGATCAAGCACTCCGGTCACGGTGTCGGTGAAACTTTCACCGTTCGTCGCGTTTTCCAGGGTATTGGCATTGAGAGAGTATTTCTCGTCCACAGCCCACGCGTTGAGAAAATCACTGTATTGCGCCGTGGCGACGTTCGCCGCGCCAAGCTGTACTACCTGAGACAACGTACTGGCAAGGCTACTCGTATTAAAGAGAAGCTCGGCGGTAAGAAAGTTGTTGCTCAAGTACAGGCAACCGCACCAGCTCCGGCTCAAGCCTAATCACAAAGACTGAAATTGGTGAGATTTGAGCATTAAGAAAATCTCTACCAGATCCGCTCGCTCCTCTGGCCGTGCTGGAAATTCTAGCAATGGAAAGTCGAGTGGCGGCAGAGCTAATAGCGGATTATCAAGCGCTGGTCGTGGTGCAAAAAAAGGAACAGGCAAGAATTCAGATCTTGCCGCTAAAGCCGCCCAATCGGCCCGTTCTGCGGGACTTGGGCGGCGTCCGTCTAAGTTTGCCAGTGCTGTTAGCAGCGCTGCCCCAGCTACTGCGGTGCCAGCAGGTCAGCCTACCAAAATAATCAAAAAACCGAAGGTGGCGAGTACCCCTTTTCAACGCTTGACCGAGATCGTCAAGTGGGTTGATTTGGTAATAGAGGTGCTCGACGGACGCCTACCTGAGACCACTCGGCATCCAGCTTCCAAAGATATCTTTGGCAATAAGCCAAGGGTCTTGATCTATTCAAAGTCAGACTTGAGTGATGGCGAAAAGCTCCGTGCCTTTGTCAAAGCAGTCAGTGAACAAGAACAAAAGGGTCCGCCAGAAAAGCGCTTGATTCTTGACTTGAAATCAATGGCTCACAAAAACACTTTTATTGAAGCGGCATTGGCAGTAACCGCAGACAAACGTGCTGCTTTAGCGAAAAAAGGCCTTTTGGAAAGGCCAATGAGAGCTTGTGTCGTTGGCATTCCCAACGTTGGTAAGTCTTCTTTGATCAATTGGTTTGTCGGACGGAAGAAGGCTAAGACCGGAGATTCCCCAGGTGTAACCAGGGGAACCCAGTGGATCCGAGTTCATCCTCAGTTAGAGATGCTAGATACTCCAGGAATTTTGCCAGCTAATTTGTTCTCTCCTGAAGAAAGACAGCGTTTAGCACTGCTCAATTTGCTCCCGGCCGAAGGCTATGACAACCTTGAGATTGCTAAATTTGGCTTGATGTTGATGAAAAAGTACTACCCAAAGAGACTAGAGACTTATTTGCCCGGACTGTCTACCTATGAAGATGGGCTTGACTACATCGCTGAGAAGAAGCACTATTTAGCAAACGGTGGAAGGCTCGATCACTACCGTGCAGCCACAATTTTCCTGCGTGATTTACGGGCGGGAAAATTGGGAGACCTCACTTTTGATCATCTCTAAGTCTTTTTAAATAAGCCAATGGTTCAAACCAGTTTTTCAAAATTGCTAGCTTTCGATTCGCGTATTTTGAAGCAGGCCCAGAAGAGCAATTCTAGACTTGTCGGTAGCAATAAAACTGCCTCCAAACGCGGCGGTGACCAACAGTTAAGTCTTTTCCCGGCAGCTTCATCTGGCCTGGTGGGAGTTGATGAAGTTGGCCGTGGTTGTCTGTCTGGTCCGGTTGTGGCCGCTGCCGTGATCTTGCCTCAGATTGGTAAGAAGTCATTTCTGGCAGAAGAATTGAGCGAATTGAACGATTCAAAAGCGCTTACTCAAAGGCAAAGAGAGCGCTTGTCTGAAATTTTGCGGGCCAATTGCCGCTTTGCCATTGCTGAAGCTAGCCCGGCTGAGATTGACCAGATCAATATTTTGCAAGCCAGTCTGCTAGCGATGAGGCGCGCCATTGACGCACTTCTGTTGAGTGTCGAGAGTACTCCAGAGCAATTGTTGTTGCTTGTGGATGGCAATCAGAAAGTTAAGGGCTTGAACCTTGATCAAATTACTGTGATTCAGGGCGATAGCCACTCTGCATCTATTGCTGCAGCTTCGGTGATAGCCAAAGTCTATCGCGATGCTTTGATGCTTGAGCTATCTCACCAACATCCAGCCTACAGTTGGCATAGCAATAAAGGCTATGGCTCAAAAGCTCACCGCGCCGCCATTGCCGAGCATGGCGTGACAAAATGGCATCGCCTTAGCTTTCGCTTGTTTGAAGCTGAGTAAGCTGGCTCTGTTAGCGAGTTCTCGCTGGCAAGTTCGGTGTGCCACCCTCTGGCCCGACATCGCCGAATTTCTTGATTTTTTGCTCTGTCTTGCCGCCGCCATCTAGCATCTGTGTTTTAGACAGCTGATCAACGATGTAGTCAACGCCGCGCCATGAAATCATAAACATACGCTCGCCCATTTCGATCAAATTGGTTTCACGTAAATACCAGAGGGCGAATTCCATTTCGGCTACGTTATCAATCGACAGAATATCCATCATCATCTTGGCGGTGGCGCCGCCTGTTTGTGGACGTTTCTTGCGCTGACCCAGCAGAATTTGCAGGATGGCTAAGCGCAGCTCGATCTCGTTCCAGGAAAGACCAGTTTTGGGAATCTTCGGTAGTGAGTCTTTACCGAATTGCGAAGGAGCGCCACTTGGACCGCCACCTTGAGCTGAAGGAGCAGCAGCTTTAACTTCTTTGGCGCCGAGGGACATATCATAGGCTGCCCGTTTGCCCTCATCAGAGAGAGTACGCCAGGCTTCTGTGATAATGCGGAATTTCTCAGCGTCGCCAGACTCACCGTTGTCGGGGTGGTACATCGCCGCTAGGAATCTATAGGCATAGCGAATAATCGTCGGGTGGGCATCTCTGTCAACTTGTAAGAGTTCGTAGTAGCTGATCTCTTTGAAGTTTTTACCGATAGGGCCGCCGGAATTACCCTGGTTTTGGTTGTTTCCGCCCCCTTGGTTTGGATTTGGAGCGGGAGGTGGTTGCCACGACATGATTTATAGTCCTTTCAATACGTTTTGAGCGATGACCAGGCGTTGAATTTCTGATGTGCCTTCATAAATTTCGGTGATTTTGGCGTCACGCATATAACGTTCCACTGGGTAGTCGGTAACGAAACCGTACCCGCCGAAAATTTGTACACATTTTACAGTACTTCTCATTGCCACTTCAGAGGCAAAGAGCTTAGCTTGGGCTGCAAGTTTGGTGAATTTATCACCGCGGTCTTGAGCGACGCAAGCGTTGTAAGTTAGCAGGCGAGCAGCGTCAATTTCGGTTTGCATTTCAGCAAACATAAATTGAATAGCTTGAAATTGGTTAATTGTTTTATTGAAAGCAACCCGCTCTTTGCTGTATTTGAAAGCGTGATCCCAGGCTCCTTGCGCAATGCCGACTGCTTGGGAGGCGATTCCAATTCTGCCACCATCGAGAGTGACCATTGAGACCTTAAAGCCGTCGCTTTCGCCGCCTAGCATATTGGCCACAGGTACTGGAGTATCTTCAAAATTAATTTGGCAGGTCGATGAGCCTTTGATGCCTAGCTTGTCTTCGAGCTTGCCAAAGGTGAAACCGGGCGCACCTTTTTCTACAATTAGAGCTACCAGGCCTTTGTGCTTCAGTGCTTGGTCCGTTTGGGCAATCACTAAGTAGTAGTCGGCTTCTACTCCGTTTGTAATCCAGTTTTTTGATCCATTCAGAATGAACTGGTCGCCTTTGCGAATGGCCATGCATTTGGCTGCAGCTGAGTCTGAGCCAGAGTCTGGTTCAGAAAGAGCAAAGGCACCGAGCTTTTTGCCTTGGCACATGGGCGGTAAAAAGCGCTTTTTCTGCTCTTCTGTACCGAAAATATAGATTGGTGTGGCGCACAATGAGACGTGAGCGGAGTAGAGTACCGAAGTGGTGGCACAGGCGCTGCCTAGTTCTTCCACGACCGTACTGTATGAAACGTGGTCCATACCAGCACCGCCATATTCTTCAGGAAATGGTAGGCCGCAAAGATCCGATTGTGCTAAAAGATCCCAGTTCTCGCGGGGAAAGCGATGATTGCGATCTACTTCAGCTGCTCTCGGAGCGAATTCCGCTTGGGCTAGTTCTCTTACTGTTTCTTTGATTAACTGCTGATCTTCGGTCAGTCGAAATCCTAATGGCAAGTCTTTCAGTGTCGTAGCTGTCAACATTGTTCACCTGATAATTTGGTCAAGTTTCCATTTATACCGTAATTGCTGATCATAGCACCCGAAAGTGCCTCTTGAAGCCTAAAGCATCTTGATGATGCGCCAGAGTTAGCTAGAGTGCGATAGAGTATTGGGTAACTAGAATTCACTGTGGGTAGGAAACAAATCGTGGCGGATATCAAGGTACTCTATGTAGAGGATTCAAGAAGCTCAAGCCCTAAACTGAGGCAGGCGCTTAAGGATGAAGGGTTATCCATCGTTTTTTGCGGCGGTGGTTTTGATGCCTTAGACGAACTAGCCAGCGATGGTGCTGATATTGTCGTCGCCGCCACCAAGGTAAGCGACCTCAGTGGTTATCAATTGGCGAGCTTGATTAAATCGAGTGAGCTTGTCAGTCAGCTACCGGTAGTACTTTTCTTTAGTGGTGAAACCGCTACCGACGATTTTTGGATCAAGGCTGCGCGTCCTGACATTGTTGTGGGTGAAGAGGATCTCAAGGAGCCGGCCAAGGTCGCTCGTATGATTCGTGATCTGGCTGAAAATGCCCGTCTTTCCGGTTGGGAAAAGTCAATGGGTCGCGGCGTATTGGTTCCCTCTGAAGGATTTTCATCGAATAATTTGGTGGAAAGCTATTCGAGCTTGCTCAACGATTTGATTTTAGAGCGGGCTGTCAATCGCACGGCTCGTACTCTCACTGCCCTGGTGGAGCCACGCAGTCAATTCTTAGAGGCTTATTTCACTTTCATCGGTGAAATATTCCAACCAGATTTGATGGGTATTGTTATCGCTGACGTTAATTCCCCTTGGGCGGCTATTCAAGTGAAAGGCAATGTTTCACAAGATGCCTATGACCCAATGATGACGAGCTTGCTCAAGCAGCTTAAACTGCCTGCCGATCTTAAGGTTGAGCTTCGCGGCGAGCTGCTGCAAGACAATGTCACTGAAGCAAGAAGCCTGGCCAGTGTAGAAATCTTGACTGTGGCCTCTGAGAAACAAGGTATGGGTGCTTTGGTCTTTGCCAGTGCTGAGAAAAATGCATTTAGTGCTGGTGCTAGAGCGTTCATGGGGGTTTTGAAGCAAGAGCTTAAACCGGTGATTCAACTTCTGCTTGCCAAGCAAGAGATTGAAGAGCTACATTCTCGTGAAGCTTATAGAGCTGCTATAGATTCACTGACAGGTCTATACAATCTTGAATTTTTGGTTGGATTCCTGCAACAGCAGTTGCTCTTCTCCTTCCGCCAGCGTCTGCCTGTTGGTATGGCAATTATTGATGTCGATAATTTTGCCAAGGTCAACGAAGAACATGGCTATGAGATCGGTGATTCTGTTCTCAACACTGTTGCCAATAAGCTTCTTCAGATTACACGGTCAAGCGATTTAATCGCTCGCTATGGTGGAGATCAGTTCGCCGTTGTTTTGCCCAATACTGACTTAGCCGGTACACGAGTACTTGGCGAGAAAGTGCGCTCAGAGATGGAGTTTGCCAGCTTTGGTCATGAGAACGGTCGTAAAGGTCCAAAAGTGACAGTTTCAGTTGGCTGCGCCAATTTCAATATGGAAGATTTGAATCCGGAGACCATTTTGCGTGATGCTAAGATTGCCCTGCGGCAAGCTAAAGAGGCTGGACGCAATCAAGTTTGCAGCTAGCTAAAAATAGGACTGTTTAGGTTAAGGCAGTGTAGAAGCTGTCGATGGTTTGCAGAATTGTCGGCTCGTCAATTCTGGCCAAAAGGTTCGCGAGTAGAATGGTGGCACCCGCACCTACTCCTTCTTTGACATGGCCCTCTTCATAGGCTCTCAGGCCAGCATGACAAGATTCTGTCAGAGCAAAATGGCTGGCAACGAAGGGAGCATCAACCAGTCGCGCTAATTTTGCCGTCTCGGCCCACTGATCATGGGCTACCCATTTGGTTGTTGCCACCATTATGTTGTTGAGTTGACATGCCTGATTCTGTGCTAGCTGATTTGCTAGGGCGTAGACGGCAAGCATTTGCGAACCTCCACCAAGAATGGTTATGCCGTCATTTCGGTTGGTGTTGCGTCTGATGATAAATCCCACTGCAAATGCTTGCATCGGGTCTCCCACTGCTGCGATTGCAGAGAGTGGATTAGCTTTGAAGTAGCTAGGAATGGCCTCTGTTTCGATGTTAAGCCGTTTAGCTGCTGCTAATACGCCAGCCTTAGCCATGGCGATTTTTTGTTCGTGGTTGCAGGTTGGTACGCTGCTTGAGAGTAGATTTTCCGCCTCTATACCGAGAGCCATAAAAATGGCTTGGGCTGTGGTGGTGCCTCCCGGTACACATTCAGCCAAAACAGCAAGTGCTTCTTCTACTTCGCCTTGTGTTTTTCGAGCACTTTCGGAGTTTGCTAGATCATCTGCTAGTTTGCAACCGGCCTGGTAGAGCTTGTTTACCAAATCGAGAGTAAGAGCCTGGCCCGTGATGATCGACTTAGCTGCTTCTGTTCCAGCCTTGATATGGTCGATGTGTGGACTGCTAAAACTGCCGCAGTCTACTATTGTAGTTAAGTGTGGTATTAAGCTCAAAGCTGCTCTGGTTAGCACCACTGGTGATGCAATGCCAGTTGGCGACACTGGTAATTTGTGTTCGATCTGTAAGTGCGAAAGTAAGATGTCAGCATCAAGAGCGGGAGTGAGGCGACGCAGTTCTGCGCTGCTCCCGGCTGCCGAGACCCCGTCTGTATCGCTCACTTCGCTGCCAGCTAAAGCCAATATGAAATCGATGCGTTGGACCAGACGGATGCGCTCTACTAATTTTGCTGTGCGACCGTTGGCATCAAAGACGATGTCTACCAAGTCAGCTTTAATTTTTGTCAGCACCACTTTTCCCACTTTCACTAATGACTACGCAGTCTCTTACTACTTCGCACAACATCGCTGTGCTAATTGGAATGATAATTAGGCCGGATAGGCCCTGCCAGATTTCGCATACATATGACAAGGGCGTCACTGATATGGTTGTTGTTGCCTGAAGGGCTGGCTTGAAAAGGACAACCACAGCATAAGGTGTAGTAATTACAGTTACTGCAATAAAAGCCAATAGAGAAACAACACTTAAAGCTGGAGATGTAGTGATGGCAAGCCAAAGCGATTCAATTGAAGTTTCCTTCACGGTCCTGTCTGACATTGATGAAACCGCTAAGGTGGTAATTGAATAGTTAGAAAGACAGAGGCCAACGATGGCCATAACCACCATGGCGCCTTGACGCAGATTCAAGACTTCAGGACCGAGATTATAAGCTTGAACTGTTTCGGGGCTGAGGCCAACCACAATGAAAGAGCAGGCGCACCAGACAAAAATAAGCGGCATCATGATGATCGAGCTAACCAGCCAGCTTTTGGCTAGAAAAGCTTTATGGTGCCTGACTGCCGTTAGACCTTCGTCCAGGTAGGTTTTAATTTGGGCAGAGGTGGTTCTATCTTCTAAATCTAAGGGGCAGCGCAAGAATGCTCTGGTAAAACCAGTGAGGCGGACTAGGCCGATAAACAGCGAGAGAATCAGCAATATGCCTGTGATGATCATGCCGGTGGCGAAGCCAATTAGTGTAGGGATGAGGACATTGCCATCAATTACCCCATCAACTTTCAGCACGGTTAGTGAGCCGAGGCTGCCTGTCATGATAATTCCAGCCAAGGTCGAGAGAATTATTGGCGTTTTAAAAATTGGTACAAAAGCCAGGGCAAAAT
>CALRJJ020000011.1:0-18282 GCA_943367505.1 Flavobacterium psychrophilum
TCTGATGAGTGCAGCTTGTAAGCCGGCATGTAGAGAAAGGTGTAGATGCCAGCAAGCCAGTTGGGAGCCATGAAGAAAGCCACAATAATGGGGCCAAAGCGCAGCCAGGGTGAGGCCGTATCAAAGAAAGCCTGACGCATGTTGCGCCACATTTGACCGGAGCGATACTCAATTATGAATTTGTTGCTATCGTCAACTAATACTTTGCGGGCGATTTTTTTGCAGCTCAGCAAGCTGTTGAGCACCGGGTCAATCTGACATTGTGGGTAGTTGCTTTCAATGTGCTTAAGTAAACGCTGATACTCCGGAGCATTGATTCGACTGAGGTTGAAGCTCATACTTTTGCCCTGGGCAAAGGTCAAAGTTATTCTTCTCGGCAAGACATCGTTGCCTTTATAGTCGGTACCAATTGATAGAAGCTTGGACAGTTCGCGAACGCGAAAACCGTGCGAGATTAAGTTGTCTTCTACTCTGATTTTGCGTTTGAGAATGTCTTCAACAAAATAAATTAGGCTCCAAATTAATACGCCAAAGAAGGCTATCTGAAGAGCTGTACCGCCACTAAAGGCAATAATCGAGCCAGCGAAAGGCAGAATTAGGTAGGCCCAGATAGGCAGCATAAAAAATGCTTTCCACCACAGCATTAGGGTGGAAAGCTTGTCGCTATAACTAAATTGTAGGATTGCCCGTTTTTTCTTCATTCTGGCTGACAGTGTTTAGGGACATCCTATTATTTGCTATACCTCCGAATGGCGGCAAGAAAACTCTTCTAAAGGCAAGCTTTAGAGAAGATCACAATAGCTCAGGCTAGTTCTTAATTTAGTTTCGAAATTAGTTTCGGATTTAGTTCTGCATTTAGTTATGAATTTAGTTCTGGATTCTAGGTCTGGGCCAGCGCCGTCATGCAGTGCGAGAGCTGCTCACTGTGCCCCACCACAAAAATTGAATCTTCACCTTGTAGTGAAAATTCTGCTGGTGGATGGGAGACAACCTGTTCTTCCCTTCTGATGGCCAGAACAGTTACTCCTATCTGGTTGCGTAAGTCCAACTCTTTTATTGTTTTTCCTGCTAGTGAATTTTTTACCTTAAACCAGGCCCCAACAAAGTCTTCATTGGCAAAGCCAATAATTTCACCGATGGGAGGATGATAATCGAAGTCATCAGAATCTTCGGTGCGACTGTTGCGAATGAAACTCAAGGCTTTTGCCAGTTGGCCTTGTTCGGCATTTTGGCCCAGCAGTGCTTGCTTTGTTAGTTCTAAGCTGGCTTCGAACTCTGGTTGCACAATTTGAGCTGCTCCGGCTTGTTTGAATGCGGCGCGATCGGCTGGGCGATGGGCCCTTACCAGAATGCGCAGACTAGGATTTACCTCGCGAGCCATCTTAATGATATTCACTGCTGCCAGCGGGTCTGGCAGCGTAATTACCAGAGTAGTTGCTGCTGTGATGTTGCATTCACTCAGCACCAATCTGCTTCCGGCATCGCCATAGACAAAGGGAATGTGTCTCTGCTTTAAGTCTTCAATGGCGGCTCCATCAAGCTCGACCACGGCTACTGCTACTCCAGCTTCGCGGATGGCCAGGGCTACGTTCTTGCCTACTCGGCCAAAGCCGCACACTACTGTATGGTTGGTTAAAGGTAGATGACTGGTTTGTTGGCTTTGCTCGGCGTTGAGTGTCTCTGGCGGGCGAATTCTTCTGATGATAGGCGATAGCCAGGAGATTATGCTGGGGGACGCAATCATAGATATCACAGCTGCGGCAAAGAACAAGTTATAGAGAGAGCCAGTGATCAATCCAGCCTTGTTACCAACCGTAGCCAGCACGAACGAAAATTCTCCCACTTGAGCCAAGCAGAGACCGGCCAGGGTGGCACTGGTGACACTATTGGTAGCGAGTAGTGATGCCAGGGTAGCAATCAGGGTCTTTCCTAAAATCAAGACACCGACGAAAATGATGACTTCGTTCCAGTGCAGGTAGATATAGGCTGGGTCAAGCAACATGCCCACCGAGACAAAGAATACTGTGGCGAATAGATCTCTCAGCGGAATTAAATCAGACAGCGCCTGGTGGGCATAGGGCGATTCACTGATCATGATGCCAGCCAGAAATGCTCCGAGGGCAATTGATAGACCTAGCTCGTGGCTGGCAATGGCAACACCGAGGCAAAGGCAGATCATAAAGAGCAGAAAGAGCTCGCGAGAGTTTGTACTCGCTACTTTGGCTAAAAGTGGCGGCAATATTTTTGTGGACATGATAATCACGACGGCAACTAAAATCAGGGCCTTGCCGAGGGCCATCAAAAGGGCAATACCGGTGTCGGCTCCAGCATCTTTGAGCGCGGGAATCAACGACATGGCCGGTATTAAGCTTAGATCTTGAACAATAAGGAGAGGAATGAGAATGCGGCCGTGAATAGAATCGGTTTCACCGCGCTCCGAAAGCATTTTGGTCGCCACTACAGTACTTGAAAGGGCAACGATGAAGCCAAAGACCACACCGCTCTTCAGGTCTGGCGCTAAGCCAAAGTGCACTACCGCCAGGCCGAAGCCTAAGGTGGTAATGATGATTTGGAAGATACCGGCTGCCACTACTCTGTTTGTGCGAAATAAGAGCTGGCGAAATGATACTTCTAAGCCCAGTGCGAACAACAGAAGGGCGACGCCCAACTCAGCAAGCACCGATATCTGTTCAGAGTTGCTTATGAGCTTCACTCCGTGGGGGCCGATGATTAATCCGGCCAACATGTAACCGGCCATAGCTGGCTGTTTCAGTGCCACTGCAGCAAATCCGAGGATAGCAGCGGCCAGCCAGACCAGAGACAGGTCTAGAATCAGTTGTAATTCAGACAATGCATTTCCTCTTAATTTTCGGCATGCTTGAACGTCGGCACCTAATGCCAGGCAAGCGATTTCGAGCGATATAGAGGGGTTTAGATCAGCATAGCCCTGTTAATTAGCCAAAGCGGTCTGACTCTTTCAGCTTGGTTGAAGGCTTTAGCTTGCTGCCTCAACGCCATGGGCTGTTGAAGCTCAATTGTTCGACTCTGAATAGACGCCGAATCATTGTCAGCAATGAAGTTAGTTGAGCCTTTGCTTTTGCTCGTCAAAAGTTGTAAGCCCGGGCCAGCCATGTCGCGCATGGCGGCGCTGTGACCATCGAGGGGCTCTAGGCTGTACTGCTGAGAGTCGTATTCACGGGCGAGCGTAAGGGTTGGAACTGCCAGAATTGAAAGCAGTGCCAGGAGCATGGCAAATATCACTAGCTTATGCAGCCGCATATTCAATCTCCGACATCTATTCTTTACTTACCCGTTGGCAGCCTCTTGCAACCCCTATTTGTCCATTCTTTTACTTTTGGCCAGCCTCGCAAGTCAATGCTCCTATTTTGTTGCCAGTTTCTGTAAGCAATTAGGACAGCCACCATTTGTTAATGAGACCAAGCGAGAGCAAAATGAGACCAAGTAATTTTCTAGCAATTGCCGTTAGCACTATTCTTACTGCCTCGGGCTTGCAAGCGGCTTGCGCGCAAGACAATACTGGCTCCGCTGGAGGTTCTAGCCGGACACCATCGCAGATCTATTTGAATTTTCACGAGAAAATGCTGGTTGCTAGTTCAGTGGACGAACTCTGTCCGATGTTCGCCGCCAAGAGAGTAGAGCAGATCAAGAGTGATGAAGAGAAACTACCGCCAGCGCAGATTAAGGCGATGTTTCAATTTATGCAGAAAGTATCACCGCGCAAAGTGCGAATACTTGGTGAGGCAATAACAAACGATACTTGCACCCTCACCCTTGATGCCCCGGGATGTAAAGATCCAATATTCGCCGCACCTTCTCTCGAACTTGATGCTTCGCTAGCATCGCACGAAGACTCTAGCCTAGAATCTAGCGCGAGAACAGGCGCAGAGAGTGGAGTTCAAGCGGTAATGAGAAAAGGTACTACCGGTAAGATTTCAATGGTGCGTGAAGATGGGCAGTGGAAGATTGAAAAAGAAAGTTGGATCTCGGGCGACTGATGATTTGATGTAGTTGCAATGCATCTTTCAATCTGCTTCCATGCACTAAATCAAAATACTTGAGTACTCAACTATTTTGATTTAGTGCACTTACTTGTCGACACTCCGAAACATATGGCAGCACTGAATGTCGAGACTAAAGCTGGTCAAGCGCATCGGCTAGGGGAAGGAGAAGCAGCAACATGGCCCGTCTGTACGTGATACAGTGGCTGGGATTAGTTGGCTCTAAGTAGGCGAACATTATCGAAACACTTAAACCATCGTACAGTAATCTTGTAATTTCGCTGGAGCAAGCCAGGCAACGCATTGAAGTACTTCAGCACGAACTGCACGACGCGCTTGTTAAGCTGGCTGGTGTTAATCATCAACTTAGTGCCGTTAGCGCCAAATATTCAGGGCTTGCTGAGCTCAGTTCTGAGTTGAATGCTGTGAATAGTACGCTGGAAAACGCCAACAAGCAGTTGCTGGTAGCCAATCAAGCGATTGTCAAAGCTCATGCGGCTGGGTTGTTAGAAGCTCAAGAAGTAGAGACTATTGGTAATAAACTAGCCGATGTAAACGGTGAGCTACATCAAGCCGTGCAAAAGTTGGCATCGGTCGAAGACGAGTTGGCAGAAAAACAGGCACACGTAGCCGAGCTCGAGGGGGCGAAGCTAGTTCTAGAAAGCGTAAATATTCAAGTAAAAGAAGCCAATCAAGAATTAGTTCATCTCAATTTCGAGCTAAAGGAAGCGCGTGATTTGGCCGTTTCGGAGGCTAAGCTTAAGGCTCAGTTTCTCGCTAACATCAGTCACGAGATTCGCACACCAATGTCTGGTGTAATCAGCCTGTGTGAGCTGTTACTGCTAAATAATTTGGATGATGACTCACGGAAAATTGCTAGTTATATTGAGCGCTCAGCCAGTACTTTGCTCTCGATTGTCAATCAATTGCTTGATTATTCAAAGCTTGAGTCCGGCAAGATGCAAAAGGAGCAAGTAGAGTTTTCGCTCTCTAGTGTAATCGAAAGAGTACTCATAACAGTAAATCATGAGGCTAAGATAAAAGGCCTTGCCATAAACAGTGTTATATCCCCACAGCTGCCGGCTTGCCTGCTTGGCGATGAATCCCGTGTGGAAAGCATATTGCTCAATTTGGTGCACAATGCCGTCAAATTTACTGACCTTGGGGCAGTAACTATTGATGCTGATGTTCTCAGTCAGACATCGAATTCCGTTGCTGTGCGAGTATCCGTAACCGATACAGGCATTGGCATTTCAGAGGCAACTCAGAAACTTTTGTTTGAGCCATTTGTGCAAGCTGACGGATCGACAACCCGTAAATATGGTGGCACAGGTCTAGGCTTATCTATTACTAAGCGGCTTGTTCAGCTTCTATCTGGCGAAATTGGAATAACCAGTGTAGAAGGTAAGGGATCAACCTTTTGGTTCAGTCTTTCTTTTGACCTACCGGAGTGAGCCTGTGTCTGCATCCGCTAATTTGATTCTGGTCGTAGAAGACAATGAAATCTGTCGTTGTACTATTGAAATGCAGCTAGCTAGCTTGGGGTTCGAGGTTGCCACCAGTGTGCATGGCAAGGATGCCCTTGCCCGTCTTACTAATAGTTCGTATAGCCTGATATTTATGGATCTCCAGATGCCCGTTATGGGCGGTATTGAAGCCACCAAGGCTATTCGCGAGCTGGAGCAGCAAACAGGAAAAGCGCGTACTCCAATTATTGCCATGACTGCTAATCCCAATAGTGACGGTTGTGTAGAGGCCGGTGTTGATGATTTTTTACTCAAACCTGTTTTGCTTGCTGGGCTCAAAGAAATGCTCGAACGTTGGTTGCCAGCTTGCCACTGAAATTCTCCTGCAGTCTAGTCTTACAAGTCACGCTACGCTTGCAAATGCGTTTGCAGATGGCCTTGGGTCTCATCTAGTGCTTCAATAACCTCGTTGTCTAAACGAGTCAGCAGGCTACGGCATTGAGTCGAATCTGAAGTAGTAGCTGCCGCTTCTAGCTCTTGCAACGTACCTGCCAGTTTAGGTGCGCAGATTGTAACGCAGGCGCCTTTGAACGAGTGGGCTGCTGAGCGAAGGGCTTTGTAGTCTTCTTTGTCGAGATGCTTTTGCAAGATAGTTACTTCACCTGTGCCTGTAGCCGCAAACATCGACAGCAGCTGCTGGTAGTTCTTCTCGCTAAAGCGCGAAGCCAGAAGGGTGATATCAATAAAGGTTGCTGAGCCCAGGGCTTTAAACTGGGCAGTTGTTATTCTCTGTTTTCTTGGCTTGAAAGCCTTGTTAATCGGTGATTCCGGCATTTGCGCTCCTCGATTTCAGTCGGTGATCTTTCAGTTTGCTACGGTTACCGGTACTTTGTTCAAGTCATCCAGCATTTCCTCTGCGCTTTGATAACGATCGTCAGGGTTTTTTCTCAGGGCTTTGAATATTATGTCCACCAGTTCTTTAGGGTGATTGACGCCAGGCTGGAAGAATGGCAATCTCGAAGGAGTTTCATTGAGGTGTAGCCTAACCATTTCATAGAAGCTATCGCCGTCAAATGTGGGTTTGCCTGTAAAACATTCGTACATGACGCAACCGATAGCGTAGATATCGCTTCTGGCATCGAGTTCTTTTCCGGTGCATTGTTCGGGGCTCATATAGCTTGGGGTGCCCACTACTTCTCCGGTGCTGGTTATTTTTGAGTGTTCTTTGTCAGTGCTTGGATTTTTGGCTATGCCGAAGTCTACGATTTTTACTTGTGGAATGCGGTCTTCTGAAATGATTATGTTGCCTGGCTTTATATCTCGATGGACAATTCCGGCTTTGTGTACAACGGCTAGACCGCTCAACACTTGCTTGAAGATGCCTATTCCAATTTCGGTATTGAGCGAACCGTTGCTGGCTAGATAGCCTTCAAGGCTGTGGCCAGGGTGAAAGTCCATAATCATATATGGTTCATTATTTGGCGTGATACCAAAATCAAAAACTGAAACTAGGTTAGGGTGTGACAATTGGCTCAAGGTCTGAGCTTCACTTTGAAATCTGGCAACAACGTTGGTGTCAACTGCATGTTGGGGGTTTAGCATTTCTATAGCTACTGGGCGATTCATGAGCAAGTGTCTGCCCTTATAAACGACCCCCATACCGCCGCGACCAAGCACACCTTCGATCTCATAGTGGTCGCCTAGACGTGTCCTTCCACCCCGATAGTTTTTTATTTCGCACTTCTCTAAGCCAACTGCTTTATTGCCAGATACCTGAGTATCTCCCTTATCGCTCAGCTCTTGCCGGGCGGATTCTAAGAGAAGATCCAGTGTTCCTCTAACCAGACTGCCGACATTGTTTAAAGATTGACCCGTGCGGCTGGCAATTGTTTCCAAATTGCAGCCAGTGCTGAGCATTTTTAAAATTGCTAGCTGCTCTTCTGACAGTGAGCAATCTTTGAAAGGCTTTACGGGGGAGCTACTTTTTTTAAACTCAGCTATACTGCGACTATTTTGCACCTTTAACATCCTGTTGGCGATGCCGGGGTCTAGCCACGTTGCGCCTGATGTTACTGCCTTGATGGCATCATAGAGATGCTCACCAGCTACGCTCTTTAAGCAGTAGCCGTCAGCGCCAGCTTCAAGAGCTTCAAAAATATGCTTGTCGTCATCGCTAGCTGTAAACATGATGATGTGAGTGCGGGGTAGCACTTCTTTGATTTCTCTGGATGCACGTATGCCATCGATTGTTGGCATGTCAATGTCCATCAAAATCACGTCAGGCTTGTCAGCCAAGGCTTGCAAAATGGCTGTGGCACCATCATCGCAATCTGATACTACCTTTAAGTCAGGGTAGGCCTCTAGTGAGCATTTAAGCCCGAAGCGAGTAATCGCTTGATCCTCAGCGATCAATACAGTTATTGGTTTTTGCTTAGGCATTAAGGCAATATCTGGTCGAGCAAAAGTTTGGTCAATGCTGCGATCATTTTGTCTCCGGACGCACTAAGAGAGAATGCCTAATTTACGTACCTATTGTCACACATCTAGGTCTGCTGGTGTCTCATTCTTTGGGCTGATCAAAGGTTTTGTTTGCCGCTTGTTCCATGTTCCAGCCTTTGGATTATTTCCAATACGCAATCACTGTCAGAACTGTTTGGTAATTCAACGCAAGAGCTTCTGGCTAACTTAGGCTGAAAGGGTAGCTTGGAGAAAAACCTATGAACGCCGATAAAAAGAGGCTGCCGTCTCTGGAGTCTCGTATTGCTCTGTTTTGGTTGCATCGCTTAGGTATTGTTACCCTGGTGCTGGGAGTGGTGTTTCTCATCACCTATTCAATGCAGACTCTCAGTCCTGAGTTAACTTGGCTCTTGCCCTGGCTTAAGCTTGGCACTGGCTTTGCGGTTTCATTGGCTTTGCTTTGGCTCGGTGAGAAACTGACTGGCCAAGATATGCAAAAGTGGTTTGGTCAGGCCTTAACCGCCGGCGGCTGGTCCCTAGCTTATTTCACCACTTACGCTGCGCACTATGTACCGTCGGTCAATGTTGTTGAGAGCTTGCCCCTCGAGACCGCTTTGCTTACTCTAGTTGCTGGCGGGGCTTTATATAGTGCCCTGAAGGCGCGCTCTGAGTTGATGGCAATCTACTCTATTACTCTTGCGGCAGGCACTATTTTACTCAACGGCCCTGGTTTATATAGCGATATTTCCTTTCTGATCATAGCTATTGCCGCTTCTATCTTAGGAAATACGCAGGCCTGGCGGCGACTCTTTGCCTTCGCTCTGGCGGCCTGCTACATCGGCCATTTCTATTGTAGCTTTAGCATTACACCTAATTATTCTGAGCATTTAATTCTCACAGCTTTCCTTTCTTCAATTTGGTTTGTCTTTGCCCTAGGCATAGGTTTTTGTTTGAGCGTTCCCGCTGGTGCTCGAAACACGGCTACTGCTCTTGCTTGTATTAATGCCATGATGCTTGCCCTAGGTTTAGCTTTGACTAACGAACAGAGTGTTGAGCACCTCTATCAAATTATTTTTGTAGTCTTTGGCTTGTTGTATCTTGCTACTTCTCATTGGCTCAAAGGGCGGGAGCAGTCTCAATTAAGTACCGTGCATGCTCTGCTTGGCCTGTCATTTATCAATGCCGCCAAACTAATGCATTACTCTGGTCTTACACTGCTGACCATTGATGTGGTGCAAATTGCGTTGCTAGCAATTGTGGCTATTCGCTATGACCTTAAGGCTTTTCGTTATACTGCCGTGGCTTTGTCGATTGCCTTTCTTTTGTTCTGGACTGCTGGTGCCTCAAGCCATCAAGCTCAGATGGTTATAGGAATCCATGCTATTCAGTATTTTAGAGTGGCAGCATTGGCTGCTGGTGTTTTTGCCATACTTGCGCTGCTGCATTTGCGCACAGAAGGCAAGAATTTCTATTTCAATTTCTACTACTTTGTCAGCAATATAGTTGCTGTGCTGGCCGTCTCAAACATAGATGATATGAGTTGGAGAGCTTTTGCCTTGGCCCTTTTTGCCCTGACGAACTATCTCTGTGGCCTGCGCACTAAAGATGACTATTATGTTGATATGGCTTTCTTGCACTTGGCTATCTGTGCTACTCAAGTAGTGTTTAGCTGCACTCATTGGCTCACTTTGCCTATAGCTCTCACTGCAGTCGCGTTTTATTCAGGGTATATTTACAGCCGAAGACTTCCCGCTTTGGAAAAGTCGCATCTAGTTGATTTGTTCCAATCGCTGCTTGGTTTTGCTGGTAGCTTTACTTTAACGACATTGATATTGGCTAAAGCGCCTAGTGATTATTGCTCGACCCAATTGGCCTTAGAAGCTATTGTTTTGCTTACAGTTGGCCTATCAATCAAAGATAGTTTCCTCCGCCAAAGTGGCCTGGTCGTGCTTGCCTTGCTGTCCGGTAAGTTGCTCTTCTTCGATTTAGCTCATCACAATACTTTTGAGCGTATCTTGTCGTTCATCGCTGCAGGAATTATTTTCTTACTCGCTTCATATCTTTATTCAAGATTTAGTGGCAGCTTCGAAGACTTAAGTGATGGCCAGCACGATGATCTCAATGAAGGTTACGAGGCTTGCGACGAGGATGCTGGCAAGACCTGTACTGATGTATCAGGCCTTGCCGTTAACTAAATGCCGCTCAATGGGGGGGTAACTGCATCGGAGGGGGCAGTTATACCCAGCTTCTTGCATAGGTCCGAAAGATAGGAGCGGTAGATATTATTGTTTGAGTCAGCCTTGTATTCGGTTTGGGCCTCTTTGCAAAAGACTAGAGCTGCGTTCCTGTCGCCGCACTCTAGTGCCATTTCAGCAAGAAAAATGGATTCTTCTAAGGATGGTATCTCTAGTTTGTTTGCTATTGCTGCTTGCAGCCATTTCTTTGCTGTATCAAGATTGCCATGTTGCACCTTGCCGCTGATGATTAGTTTGTACAGGCGACAACGGGCATGAATCGGAGGCCAACCGAAGAGGTCAGTATTGTACGGTACTTCTGGTGAGTGCTTGAAGGCATTCAAAGCTATAGGAACAAGTTTGTTTACGCCAGCTAAGTCGTTGCTTTTTTCGCAAGCGCAAATTGATTGGTAGAGCCAGGCTTTTGTTTGCGAGCTATATGGAACTTCTTTTTCCATGAATTCTATTCGTTTCTTTTGCTCTTCGAATCTTGATTTACCTTGCAGTGGAGTGTTTAGTCCTTCAATTCGCCTATTGAAACTTCGACAATCTGATAGCACTTTGTCGGCCTCTTCATTTTTTCCTTGCTTGCGCAGCAATTGCTCCAAGTCTATAGAAAGGCCTTGTATAGCAAGTTCATCGCCATAGAGTTTTGCAATAGAAAGCGCTGATTGATAGTTGGAAAATGCACTCTCGAAGTTTGTTGCACTCTCAAGCAGAGCAATTTGTTTCAGAGTTTGACCAATATGAATATCATCAGGGGAGTAGTATTTTTTATAAGCCGTCAAATACTTGTTCAATACCTTGAGATAAAACTCTTTCTCTTTGCTATCTGTTATCTCGCTCAAATTCCATGGAACAATATTGGAGATTCCAGTATCATCTGCCGAGCCACTATACTGCAGTTTGTTTTGATCGCGTTCCAGTAATTGATCTAAAAGTGCAAGTGCTCTATCGTCTTGCTTTATTAGTCGAAAGAAACTAAATAACTCACCTTGAAGTTTTGCTACTGGTATTGAATTCGCACCGTACAGCAGGCTTGTATTGGCTATTGCTGTGTTGAAGAGTTTCTCTGCATCAAGGGCGCGACCTCCATCGGCAATTGTTTTCAGCACACCCACTAGCTCTGTTATACGCGGTTGACCATTTAGGAATTGTGGTCGATAGGTTAAGTCAAGGCCGTGTTGTGTGTGGGTCAGGGCGCTATCGAGTTGCCCACCAGAAGCTTCCTTCTGGGCAACATTGAACCATAATATAGCTCTATCTTCGCTTCTGTTTTTCTCTGCTAGTTCTGCTGATTCGATGAGCATCTTTATTACTTGTGAATTGTTAACGTTAGCGGGTCTAAAGGTTTTGCCTGCCCTTACTCTGTCTTCTTCCTTGAAAAAGACAATGCTACTTTCCGTTTCGCCAATTTTAGCTGCTAGCTTAGATTTTTCGCTGCTGTTGTCTGGGCAGATTTCGTAAGCCTTGCGATAGAACTTAACGGCTTGCTCGGGGCTATAGGGAGCCATTTCGTATACTTGCGCCATTGATTGATAGAGCGATGAAAGCTTCGACTTATCTGGGGCGGAAATGTGAGTTGATGCTGCTAGGGCTTTGTTCAGGCTAAACTCTGCGAAGCCAGGAATAGCTGATGGCGGGTTTATCGATTGACCTTGAAATGGAGCGGTCATATAGCCATCTAGGGCAGTTGGCCAGTCTTTGACAGCGGCAGCGCAATCAGCTGTGAACAGGCAAAGTTCGCCAAATGAGTTGTCCCAGCCTTCGCTGGTTTTGCTTAGTAAGGCTCTGGCTTTTTCGAATTCACCCCGGGCAAAGAGCAGCCGTGCTAGTTCAACTTTGATAGGCGATAGATTGTATATCTGTACTGTATTAAGGCTCGTGATTTGAGAGTTTGAAGGCGCAGTCCAATCGAGTGACAGAATCGTGTGCAGGTCTCTTTCCGCCGCAGCTATTCGTTTCTTCGCAATGTTTATCCGCGCTAGCAAGACAGCTTTAGTCAGAAGCTTGCTGTCGAAGTCGACACGATAGTAAATGTCAATTGTGTCGCTATTTTGAATAGAAGATTCGGCCGTGCCTGTGGATGTCTTAACTTTGGCGGCATCGTCGGCAACTTTATTGAGAGCCACAAATTGATCTAGAGCTAAATTGAAACAAGCTTCTGACTCAGCAAATTGACCTTGAGCAGCTGCTAGATTGGCTTTGTCGAGCAAGAGTAAGACCCGACCACGCAGATTTTTCTTGACAGCCGATTCAGAATCGCAGAGCTTTTCAGCGTGTTTTAGAACTACCTGAGCGCGCTGGTATTCGCCAGCTGCGCCATAGGCGAGAGCTAGATAGCGAAAACGGTTGCTGGCAAACTGATCGAGTCCGGCGATCTTTGTTCTTAGTTTCGCCCAGCTTGTCGCACTATTCTTACCCTGGCGTTCGGCATTAATAGCTAGTTCGGCCACGGTGAACATATTGAGACCCAGGGCTGCCTCATGCTCTGGGGCAATCACAAGAAGATTATTTAGAAGGTCGTCTGATTGCTCGTAGAGTTTATGGTCAGAGAGCGTGCGGGCAATACCAAGCAAGGCGCAGTAATAATTTAGAGGCGGGCGATCCGCTGTTATTACTAGTGGTGATTTTTTGTACAGTTCTAGAAGTTGGGCGATAGGAGCAGCACTAGAGGCGCCACTTCTAATTGCTTGATTGATTGTAGTTAGAATCTTGAACTGCGGGAGCATCTCTAGTGCAACAGATTCAGATGGTGGCAGTTCTGGTGCTACTGGACCTGCTATTGCTGCTGGATTTGCTATTGCTTCTTCTAGGTCTGCCATAGTTGGTCTAAAGACTGGTTTGGGCGTAGAACTTGTTTGAGCTGCTGCCGTAGAGCGATAAACCGTTTTTGCTTGATTTAGTAAAGCTTTTGCTTCCGTCTCCTTCCCTTGTTTTCGTTGAATTTCGGCTGCTTGATAGAGGGCATAGCAATGCTGCTTGCAGCTATACCAATTATCCCTATCTATGCTGCTGCGTTTTTCTTCTACGGCGATAGCCCGCTGATAGCAAGCAAGTGCCTTGTCTAGTTTCCCTAATTTGCTACAGAAATCTCCTAGCCAGAGATTATCCATCTCCATTTCAAAAAGTGGAGCAACTAGCGCATTCGCTTCTTCTGCATGCCGCACCGCAAATACTTGGGCACATGCTTTTAAGACGGGTTGTCTATAGCGATAATCTGTGTAGTGAAAGCTGTCTATGTAATCTGTTTTCTGACCATCAAATCGGCTTACTAGTTTACTTGCCACAAACTCGGCTTCTTCGAGGCGCCCAGCCCAGACCAGCTGCTGGACTAATTTGGGATAGCATTCATAAATTTTCTCGGCGGGCACGCCTTCAAATGACAGTGTTTCTTTGAAGACTTGCCAGAACTTATCCGCTTCTTCCATGTTTCCTAGAGTCAGGGCGTTTGAAAGAGCCAGGGCGGCCGTCTTGTTGAGTAAAAATTGATTGGGCGCTGGCCAGGCGCTAACGTATGCCAGGCTAGCTCGGTCTGCTGCGATGGCTAGTATTTCGTAGTTGCGTTTTTCGTGTTCAAGGCCTGCGACTTCAAACAAGTGTGCGGCAAATGGTCCAGACCCGCCATCAAGGGGAGCGAAGGGTTCAAGCAGGTCTATGGCGATTTCAGATTCGGCTTGCTCCTGAACCAGGGCATGTCGGTTTAGTGTGGTTTCCCCAGGTGGGCAGGAAGTTTTTTCACTTTGTGTTAACACTCGTTTGGTTTGCTGTGGCCGAGGTGGTTCGGGCAGCGTTTGCGCTTCTACGGCTGCTTGGGCCGCAATTAGAGCGGTAGAGAGAGCACTAAAAACCCTCAAGCCATTTTTTCTCAAAAGGTAACCACCAGTTCGTAAAGCATCTTGCCTGTCACTACGCTAGCACGGGCAGCTCTTCAATTCGCCAGTGTTTCCCCTAGCTGCTTAAATGTAGCCGAGAGGCTAAATCAGATTTTCTTGGCGCAATTGCTCAATAGTGACTTTAACCAGCTCCACGCAATTGAGTACTTGTTTTTGATCGCAATCAAAATTAGCGATTATCTCAAGCATAGTGCTGCCGCTGCCAAAGAAATCACCAAACCCGGCCGTCAATACTTTGACTGGGTTTTGTTGCAAGCCAGTAGCAATCTCTTTACTGCTGGCGAAGGCGCGACCGAGAGTTTCTGGATTGGCGAGCAGTTCATAGCGATTATCGAGATCGGAGGAGGAAAACTCACAGATATGCCCATAGTCGGGTGTATTGGCCTGGCGACTGAGAAAGCCTTGAGGCGTAAGCAGTTTCAGGTAAGGGGCAGATTTGAGAAATACAGCCTTCTCTTTGCGTTTTGGCTCGTTTTTTGCTTTTTCCGAGAGACTTAACAGAAAAGGTTTCTTGGTATTAAGTTTGCATCTTATTGCAATTTGATAGGGGCGCTGGTTTTTTGCTTCGGGTTCATAGCCAAAGCCGACGTTGCGTGCTTGTATGGTGATTTGATGGCTTTGATAATTGAATTCTAGAAAGGCGCTGAGATATTGCTTCTCGAATTGCTGGCGAATTTGAGCTGGGCTTTTACCCAGGCCAAAGGCTGCTAGAAGTGGGTTAGCCACGGCATTGATTGATTTGCTAAAGGTGCTTTCTGCCGCTCTAAATTCAGCTTCCTCAATACCTTTGAAGCTGCGGTAGTGAGCATTGAGAGTGGGGGCGAGGCTTTCTAAAAGTCGATCAAACTTGTTGAAGCTCGGAGCTTCGACTTTACTATTTGCTGCACTAGGATTGCTAGTCTTGTCGGCATTGTCTGAATCTTTTGCATTGTCGAAACTGCTTTCTGCCATTTCTTCTCCAAGTTGAAGGCCTCTCCTCTAAGAAGAAAGGCCTTCAATTTTAATTGGTCTAAGATTTCGAATTAAAGCGATTCTTTAGTATCGATTTCTTTCTTCAGTTTGGCAAGAAGCTCATCAACACTCATGGTGCCGATGTCGCCTTGCCGTCTGTGACGCAGAGCGATTTGATTGTTCTCTAACTCTTTGTCGCCAATGATAACCATATATGGTATCTGATCAACTTGGGCATCACGAATACGATATTTGATTGTCTCTGAGCGTTCATCGAGTTTGACGCGCAAATCGGCATCTTGCAACTGGGCAACTATTTTGGCAGCGGCCTCGTTGTGGCGGTCAGAGAGTGGCAATACAGCAACTTGGGTCGGTGCTAGCCAGAGCGGGAATGCTCCGGCATAGTGTTCGATCAAGCCGCCGACAAAGCGCTCCATTGAACCAAGCACAGCGCGGTGAACCATGATTGCTTTATGGCGATTGCCATCAACGCCGATGTAGTTAACATCAAAGCGATCGGGCAAGTTCAGGTCAACCTGTACTGTTGGGCCTTGCCATTCACGGCCAATGGCGTCAAATAGTTTGACGTCAATTTTAGGAGCATAGAAGGCACCGCCACCATGGTCTACTTCGTATTCCATACCACGGCTCTTCATTGCCCCTTCCAGGGCTTTGGTAGCTTGCTCCCACTCTTCATCACTACCCATGGCGTTCTCTGGTTTGGTGGCCAGGTAGGCTTTATAGGTGTAACCGAAAGTAGTCATCAGTGTTTCGATCAGATCGATAATTCCTGAAATCTCACTTTCTAGTTGTTCTGGAGTGCAGAAAATGTGGGAGTCATCTTGTGTAAATCCGCGCACTCTCAGCATGCCGTGCAAGACGCCCGAGCGTTCGTATCTATAAACCGTTCCCAGCTCAGCCATACGCACTGGTAGATCTCGATAGCTGTGCAATTTTGACTTGTAGATCATGATGTGACCGGGGCAATTCATCGGCTTAGCACGATAGTTTTGGCCGTCGATTTCCATCGGTGAGTACATGTTTTCGGCGTAGTTTTCTAAGTGACCACTGATTTTGTAGAGGTCTTCACTGGCGATGTGCGGAGTGTAAACAAACTGATAGCCCCGTTTACGGTGTTCAGCGCGCCAATAGTTTTCAATACAGTCGCGCACCGTGGCTAGGTTTGGATGCCAGAAAATCAGACCCGGTCCTACTTCTTCGTGGGTGGAGAAGAGGTCGAGTTGCTTAGATAACTTGCGGTGATCTCTTTTTTCGGCTTCTTCTAAGCGGTGCAGGTAAGCTTCTTGATCTTCTTTTGACCACCAGGCGGTAGCATAAATACGTTGCAGTTGCTCGCGCTTTTCGTCACCACGCCAGTAAGCACCAGACACTTTCAAGAGCTTGAAAGCTTTGATTTTGCCTGTTGAAGGTAAGTGCGGTCCGCGGCAAAAATCGTTCCAAACAGTCTTACCTTCTTTATCTTGCATGAGATAAAGGGTAGGGTTGTGATCGCGGTGTTCAGTTAATAGTTCGGCTTTGAATTTCTCGCCCTGGTTCTTGAACTCAGCAAGCTGCTGGTCGACATCAGGAATGTTGAAGCGCACGAGTTTTTGATTCTCGCTCACAATTTTCTTCATTTCTGCTTCGATTTGAGTGAGATCTTCGGTGCTCAGTGCATGACCGGGAATGTCGAAGTCATAGTAGAAGCCATCGGCAATGGTTGGTCCGATGGCAATTTTGGCATCGGGGAATAGCCTCTGTACTGCTTGAGCCAATACGTGCGCGGTTGTGTGGCGCAAAAGCTCAATGGCTTCAGGGCTATCTGGTGTGAGAATTTTTACGGTGTCGCCGTCGTTGAGAGGGGTGAAAAGATCTCTCAATTCTTCGTTGATCATGACGCCAACGGCTTTGCGGTAAAGACCTTCACTTATATTTTTTGCTAGATCAGCGCCGGTTTGGCCTTTGTCGAGCAGACGCTCGGCGCCATCGGGCAATTTGATCTTTATTTGAGTTTCTACTTGCGACATAAAGTATCTTCCTTCTTGTTTTGCCGGCATCTACAAACTGCCGGGTCTGTTTTATTCAAATCTATAGAAGACTCGAAACGCCATTTTAGCAGGCGAATTCTGATTTCAGCTCGGCCACAAAGTCGGTCAAGAGCTGGTTATTGGTGAAGAATCTTATGCCAAGGGCATCCCATCGATAGATACCTGTCTCAACATTTCCCGCATCAACGAAGAATTCAACCTTAACCCCGGCTCCTGCTGATTTTACGCTTAGTTCAAAAGAGGGCTCGGCTGGTTCGAATAAGACCTGTGATCGCTGTGCCTCTGCCAGTTGTTGCAATCTTTCTGCCAATAGATGGGCTTCATCCTGGGGATGGCGGCAAAGCAAGTAGGCGTGGGCAACGGTCTGAATATCGGCCAGAGCATTTTGCATCAAGGTGAGCTCGGCTACTTTTTCATCTCCGGGCTGGGTTTGATAAACCAGGCTGTTGGGGCCGTTTACTAAAGTGAGCTTGACGTGCTGCCATGTCTGAGTTTCAAGGGGGTGATCGGCCTGGGTGTTACCCTGGGCCGAGATTGTGAATTTCTCACCGGGTTCGATTGTCAAAGAGCTTCCGAATTCTTGGTCTTCCGATTTCAGAGTGGCCATTGTGTTCCCTTTATTGTTATTTCCCGATACAGAAGTTGGCAAAGACCTCTGTGATTACTTCTTCAGTTACTGCTACGCCAGAAATCTCATCTAGGGCATCTACTGCCTGGCGCAGGTCTGTTCCCAGGCAATCGTGGGGCAGTCCTGCCTTTACCGAGTCTTTTAGATAGGTTAGTGACTCCAGGGCGCGTAGGCAAAGCTGTCCTTGCCTTTGGTTTAGTGAACCCCCAAGCTCTTGCAGCGGGGAACCGGCCAGGGCCCATTCTTCTATTGCCGCTTTAAGCAGTTCTAAGCCATTTCCATAGCGGGCCGAAATTTCTATCGCTTGAGGTTGCACTGGAGGTTTTGCCTCCGCCAAATTTTTCAGCATTGGCACATCTGCATTTTCTAGTTCTTGTTGATTGTCGCTTTCGGCCTTGTCTTTAAGATCCACTTTATTCTTGACCACAAGGTATGGTCGTTCAAATTCAATCAGCTTGGCGGCTATCACTTCTTCTTCTTCGCCTACCCCTTGCGATAGATCGAGCAAGAAGACAACCAGATCAGATGCCTCTATTGCTTTGCTGGTGCGGGCGATACCAATTTTTTCTACAGCATCTTCAGT
>CALRJJ020000012.1:0-18031 GCA_943367505.1 Flavobacterium psychrophilum
AAGATGAATGGATCTTCATGGTAGTCAGGCCCAATGCCGTGTCCGCCGTAATCTCGCACGATGCCATAAGCCCCTTCTTTACCAACATCTTCTACAGCGCCACCGATTTGATCGAGAGTAGCACCGGCTTTCGCTACTTTTATGGCTTCATACAAAGAACGTTGAGTAGCATCCAAAAGGTTTTGTACGGCTTTCGTTACAGTTCCGATTGGCACGGTCATGGCGGTATCGCCAATGAAGTTGAAAGGCTTGCCGTCGACCATGCGTCGCACCGAAACGCCAATATCAAGGCTTAAAATATCGCCATCTTTAAGCACTTTCTTCTTACTGGGAATGCCGTGTACCACTTCTTCATTGACCGAGGCGCAAACCGTAGCAGGGAAACCCCGGTAACCCTTGAAGGTGGGAATGTGGCCAGCATCTGTAATGGCTTTCTCAGCCATTTGGTCGAGCTCATAAGTGGTGATGCCAGGGGCAGCCGCTCTTGAAATCATTTCAAGCACCGCACCAGCAAGACGACCAGCCTCACGAATAAGTTCGATATCTTCTTCTTTAGTTAATATCATTGTCTAGCTGGATACCTTTGACTGCAGAGCTTTCAAAATATCGGCAAAAATTACTTCTTGCTCGCCCTCGCCATTGACGGCTGATACTATCCCTTTACTACCGTAGTAATCAATTAAGGGGGCAGTCAGTTCGTGATAAACGCTGAGACGTTGCTTCACGAGCTCAGGCTTATCATCAGAGCGGTGCGAAAGCTCGGTGCCGCAAAGATCGCAAATGCCATCTTTTTTAGCTGGTGAAAATTTGACGTGATAGACGGCATTACAAGCCTTGTTAGGGCAAACGCGACGGCCAGTAATACGCTCTTCTAGAATCGAATCACTGGTTTGCAAGTCAATCACAACATCAAGCGATGCTTTCAGTTCAGCCAAAAGAACATCCAAGCTTTCGGCCTGGGCTCGGTTACGAGGGAAGCCATCAAGAATGAAGCCCTTAGCGCTTTCAGGCTGACTGAGCTTTTCCCGAAATAGATCAATCAAAACTTGGTCAGGCACCAACTGCCCTTTATCCATATATTCTTTTGCAGCGAGACCGGCTTTGGTACTGTTTTTCACAGCCTCACGCAACAGGTCTCCGGACGACAAATGCAGCAATGAAAACTTAGTCGAAAGTTTCTTGCATTGCGTACCTTTACCAGCGCCAGGAGCGCCTAAAAACAAAATGCGCATTTAGATTTCCTTCTTGTCTTGAGATTTGAATAAGCCACGCGCTTGATACTTAGAAGAAAGCGCATGGGTAAGAATCTGGCGCTGGGTGTCGATGGCGACACCAACCAGAATAATTAGAGATGTACTACCGAGGCCCTGCAATGTAGTCACCTGCGTCCACTGCTCGATGTGAATCGGGGCAATAGCAATGACAGCCACCGAAGCAGCACCAATGAAAGTCAAACGATTGAGGGTCTTTTCTAAGAAATCGGCAGTAGGCCGACCAGGACGAACGCCTTGAATAGCGCGGCCACTTCTTCTCAAATTCTCGGACATGTCGCGCACGGGCAAGATGATTGAGGAATAGAAGAAAGCAAAGAATAGAATCAAGACAAAGTAAACCAGCGAATGCTCCCAACGATAATAAGAGAAGGCATTAGCGCCCTCTTGAGCGAGGAAGCCCCAGGTGTCTTTGGCCCAAGTTTGCTGACACAGACTAACAAAAGCAGCACCGATTCCCGGAATATCTTTGATGACGTTGTAGAGCACCTGACCGGGATCGGTCTTCTGCTGGGCGAGGAACTGCATGATGGTCGAAGGGAACATCAAAAGCGAAGAAGCAAAGATGATCGCCATAACCCCTGAGGGGTTAACCGGCAAATACATATAGTCTTCAGGAGCGGCAAATATCTGCCTGCCAACATTTCGCCTGGAGCCCATTACCATGACCTTGCGCACACCCTGCTGCAAGCGAACGATAAAAGCCACCACGAGAAGGAAGAAGATAACCAGGGCAGTGACGCCCCATACAGGAGCTTGTCCTGTTTGTACTGATTCGACAGTATTTTTGATCATGACCGGCATGCGAGCGGCAATACCAAGGAAGATCAAAAGTGAAGCACCGTTGCCGACACCACGCTCAGTAATCAGTTCGCCCATCCACATGATGAAGACGGCGCAAGATGTCAGGATAATCGTGGTGTTAATCAAGAATAGTGGACCTGGAGTAATTACTACTCCGGGAATACGAGACAACAACTGAGCCAACATGAACGACTGGAAGATTGCCAAGAAGACAGTGGCAACACGAGATATCTGAGCTAGCTGCCGGCGGCCTTGCTCACCTTGTTCTTTCTGTAGATTCTCAAGCTTAGGAATAACCACAGTCATCAACTGCATGACAATGGATGATGTGATGAACGGTCCAATACCCATCGAGAAAACTGAAAGCTTGTTCAAGGCACCGCCGGTGAACAAGTCGATCATGCCAAGTAAGTTCTGAGCCAGCTCAGGGTGTTTAGTAAAAGCACCAGGGTCAACCCCTGGAATCGGTACGTGCACACCTAAGCGATAGAGAAAAATCATAGTCAGTGTGAAAATGATTCTTTCTTTTAGACCAGGAGCACTAAGCAGAGCGAGCCAGTCTTCTGGTCCCCCTATCTTCGCACCACGTTTGCTCACACTCTCTGACATTCTGTTCCCCTATTCTCTTTGCAAGCCCTAATTGGCTTAGTTGGCTTTGCAAGATCTGTTCGTCAACTCTTCAACTCTTAATTGTAGGCTCTATTACTAACAAAGCTCTGCTGCTGCGGTAAAAAATAGCAAAATATTAGAACGCTCCAGCAGGTAGAACCACTGGAGCGTTGCAATTTTGAACTAGATCAATACTAGCGATTTTTAGGATTGCGGGTTGGTGCAGCTGGTTGAATTACTTCATAAGAACCGCCGGCAGCCTGAATCTTATCGATAGCACCTTGAGAGAAGTGGTGAGCACTTACTTTCACAGCAACTTTCAAATCACCATTGCCAAGTACTCTCAAGCTGTCATTATGCTTACGAATAACTCCGTGAGCAACAAGAGCATCTGGAGTTGCTTCAGTGTTAGCTGGCAATACGTTCAGAGCATCGACGTTGATGATGACCCAATCGCGTCCTGGAACTGAATCGAAGTTGTGAATCTTAGGTAGTCTTCTGAACAACGGTGTTTGACCGCCTTCAAAACCAAAACGTCTAGCTTCACCTGATCTTTGACCCTGACCATTGTGACCACGGGTAGAAGTTTTACCGTGTCCGGAAGCGCGGCCGCGACCTACTCTTTTTCTCTTCTTGCGTGAGCCTTGATCTGGTCTTACTTCATCAATTTCCATCGTTTCTCCTTTGCCTCACGCCGTCACTTACTGTTTAGGTTGACGACTCGGCTGACTTAAATAACGTACTTAATATCTGTACTGGTGCTAATTACTTAGCTTTTTTGGCGCTTTTTGCAGGAGCAGCAGCTTCTTTCTCTTCAACCACTGTGACTAAGTGATGAACTTTGTTCACCATGCCACGAATGGTTGGGCTGTCAGCGTGCAATACACTGCTGTTGAACTTGCGTAGTCCAAGCGCGCGAACGACTTTCTTCTGGTCGTCTCTCTTACCGACGAGACCCTTCGTTAAAGTTATCCGTAACATTTCGACCCCTCAATTGAACTTTAGATTTGTACGAGCTGCAGTTAATGCAGTTCTTGATTATGAAAACAGTTGACGGATGCTTACGCCACGCAGACGTGCAGCATCTTCGAATGTTCTCAGACCTTTGAGACCAGCAACTGTAGCGCGAGCTACGTTTAGTGGTGAACGCGATCCTAGTGATTTGGAAAGTACATCACCAACACCAGCAAGTTCAAGAATGGCACGTGCAGCACCACCGGCGATTACTCCGGTACCTTTAGCAGCTGGTTTCAAAAGAATACGGCTGGCGCCGGTCTTTCCAGTAATTTGGTGAGGAATTGTGGTGCCTACTAGAGGAACTGAAACAAGAGATTTTCTTGCATCAACAACACCCTTTTGAATGGCCGATACAACTTCGGATGCTTTACCAACACCGATGCCGACTTGACCTTTGCCGTTACCGACAGCAACTACAGCGCGGAAGGAGAGCTTTTTACCACCCTTAACTACTTTAGTTACGCGGCGAACTTGAATGATTTTCTCTTCCCATTCAGATTCAACACGCTCACGCTTGTTGTCATCTGGACGACGACTAGGGCCACCATCGCGGCCTCCACCACCAGGTCCGCGACGGCCGCGACGAGCGCCATCGGGTGCTGCTACTGGAGCAATTGCATCCTCGATTCCGGCAACCTTATCTTCTCTGTCCATCTAGAAGTACCCTCTACTATCTTTTTAATCGGATTTTAAATCGGAAAACGTAAAAACTATTTTTGAACTCTAGAACTCAAGACCAGCTTCACGAGCGGCTTCTGCCACTGCGGCGACACGGCCATGGTAGATGTAGCCACCACGATCGAATACAACTGAATCAATGCCTTTAGCTTTAGCGCGTTTGGCAACAAGGGCACCAACTGTCTTAGCTGATTCGACATTCCAGGTCTTGGCGTCTTTCAGTTCGGCATCGAGAGTGCTTGCCATTACAAGTGTTTTGGCAGTGGTATCGTCGATGATTTGAGCATAAATATGCTTGTTCGAACGATATACGCAAAGCCGTGGACGCTCAGTGCTACCAGACAACCGGCGACGGATGCGGTAGTGAACTTTGATGCGATTGAGCTTTCTGTCTAGCTTCTTAATCATTAACCCGGTCCTCTATAAATTACTTCTTCTTACCAGCAGCCTTACCAGCTTTACGGCGGATAACTTCACCGGCATATTTAACGCCCTTACCTTTGTAAACTTCAGGTGGACGCTTCTCGCGAATAAAGGACGCTACGTCGCCAACAGCTTGTTTGTCGATTCCACTAACGGTAATAACGTTACCTTTGCCAACAGCAATAGTGACGCCTGCAGGTGGAGTGATTTCAACAGGGTGGGAATAGCCCAGTTGCATTACCAACTTGTTGCCATCCATGGCGGCGCGATAGCCAACGCCGATAATCTCAAGGTTGCGATCGAAACCTTCATTGACCCCTTTGACCATGTTGGCCAAAAGAGTGCGGCTCAAACCATGCAAGCTACGTGTAGTTCTGTTTTCAGAATTACGGGTCACTGTGATTTTGCCATCTTCATGCTTGAAAGACATCTCAGGGACAAAAGTACGATCTAGTTGTCCTTTAGGTCCTTTGACGGTCACTTTGTGATCATCAATCTGAACCGTCACGCCAGATGGCACTGGGATTGGTGCTTTACCGATACGAGACATTGCTCTTAACTCCTACCTACTTATTATGATTACCAGACTTCGGCAACAACTTCGCCGCCGAGGTTGCTCTTGCGAGCTTGGCGATCAGTCATTAGCCCGCGGCTGGTGCTAACTATTGCTACGCCCATTCCGCCATAAACTCTGGGCACTTTTTTGGATGGGCGATAAACCCGTAGACCAGGCTTAGACACGCGCTTCAAACCTTGAATTACGTGTTCGCCCTTACTGCCGTATTTAAGAACAATGCGCATGCGTTGTTCAGGAGAGCCCAGGGCTCTTGTCTCGAATGAAGAAATGAATCCTTCATTACGCAACAGCTCGGCAATAGCTACCTTCGCCTTGGAGGCGGGCATCTCAACGGCCGGAGCCTGAACGCGGATGGCGTTTCTAATACGTGTGAACATGTCCGAAATTGGATCTGTGACCGGCATTTGCTATCTCCTACCAGCTAGACTTCGTGAGTCCAGGAATCAAACCTTCGTGAGCCATTTTTCTCAAGCAACAGCGGCACAAGCCAAAGTCGCGATAAACCGCTCTGGGCCGCCCGCATATGCGACAGCGATTGTGCAAGCGCACCTTCGGGTATTTGCCTTTGGCGACCAATACCTGGCGCTTATGCTCCTTATCAACCATGGATGTTTTAGCCACGTTGTGCTTTCCTCTCCTTACGACTCTTCTTTAAAATTCTAACTATTGACTGACGTTCTGCTTCTTGAAGGGCATGCCCATGGCGGCTAGCAGTGCATACGCTTCTTGATCTGTTGGGGCAGTGGTGACGATGGAAATATCCATGCCGCGTACTGCATCGATTGATTCGTAATTGATTTCAGGGAAAATCAATTGCTCCTTGATACCAACGGAGAAATTGCCGCGACCATCAAACGATTTGCCGGATAGACCGCGGAAGTCGCGGATACGTGGCAATGAAATGTGAATGAGCTTAGCCAGGAAGTTCCACATGCGCTCTCCGCGGAGAGTAACTGAGGCACCGACAGGCATACCCTTTCTCAATTTGAAAGTAGCGATGGATTTCTTGGCGCGATTTGTCACTGGCTTTTGGCCAGCGATAATGCCCAATTCTTTGACGCCATTTTCAATTGCCTTAGCGTTGCTGGTGGCTTCGCCCAAACCCATGTTGATTACAACTTTGACAATGCGGGGAACCTGCAAGTCATTCTTGTAGCCAAATTGCTTTTTAAGACTTTCTCTTACCTGGGTTTGGTAATTTTCTTTGATATCGAACATTGCCTTCTACCTTACTTTTGATTAGCTGCTTCTTGAGACGGTCTTTGTCGTCTCTGCTTCTTTATATAGGTCTTAAACGCCTAGTTCTTTGCGGAACTCAGCTCTTACAGGTTTCTTCTTCTCGTTGGAGTAGAGCATTACTTTGCAAGCAAACAAAGGTGCTTCTTGCTTGATGATGCCGCTCTTGCCATAAGCATTTTTGGCCTTGACGTGACGAGTGACGACGTTAACGCCTTCAACAAGAACTTTGCCGAGCTTAGGGAATACCTTAAGCACTTTGCCGATCTTGCCTCTGTCGCCTTCGAGCTTCTGGCCATTCTTCTTGGTGCGTGTTCTGCAGCCAGATATAACCATAACTAGATCGCCGCGTTTTACGTGAACCGATGGCACCAGGTTGGTGGCACTAGGCTTAACGAGTGCGCGCGAGATAACTTGCTTGTTACCCATTTTGACTTTGGTCTTAATGGGAGCGTTGGTGTAGCGCACCGACATTTCTTTTTTAGCTGTGTAAGCCATTGTTAGAGAACCTCCGGAGCCAATGAAATGATCTTGGTGAAGTTCTTGTCACGAAGTTCACGTGCGATTGGTCCAAACACGCGAGTACCTTTTGGGTTGCCGTCTTTTTGCACGATCACAGCAGCATTGTCGTCAAAGCGGATGGTTGAACCATCAGGACGACTAACGTTCTGTTTGACGCGTACAACAACTGCACGGACAACTTCAGACTTCTTCACGGGCATGTTAGGTAGAGCATCTTTGACCGTAGCCACGATGACATCGCCAACAGTTGCAAATGTTTTATTGGATCCGCCCAGGACCCGGATGCACAAGAGCTCTCTAGCTCCAGTGTTATCTGCACAGGTCAGTCTTGTTTCTTGCTGAATCATGAGGCAGATACCTCGCTGGCTTTATTAGAGATGGCATGGCCAGTCACTTCAATAACGGTGAATCTTTTGTCTTTGGACAATGGACGGCATTCTTCAATGCGAACCACGTCGCCCATTTGACACTTGTTTTCAGCATCGTGAGCTTTGAACTTGCGCGTCTCGGCAATTTGCTTCTCATACTTGTGGTGCGGTGAACGGCTTTCGACAGCTACTACAACTGTCTTATCCATTTTGTTGGATACAACCTTCCCGACTAATACCTTCTTTGGCATTTCTCGACCCCTTAGTCTCTCTCTTTAACTCAGTCCAGCTTTTTAAGCAGTGACAAAAATGACTTTTTCAGTAGCCACTGTCAGCAGTTGCGCAAGTTTCTTTCTTTCTAAACGCAATTTTGCTGGACTCTCCAACTTTCTTAGAGCCAACTGAAAACGCAGGTCGACGATTGTCTTACGAGTCTCATCAATACGTGTATTCAGCTCCTCAGGGGAAAGCTCTCTCATTTCTCGCACTCTCATTTCGCGGCTCCTCCGGCATGCCTTTCAATTACACGGCATTTAACAGGTAACTTCTGGGCGGCCAATTCGAGCGCGTGGTGCGCATCTTTCTGGGCCACTCCGGACATTTCAAACATTACGCGTCCGGTTTTGACAACGGCTACCCAGAATTCTGGGTTACCTTTACCGGAGCCCATTCTGGTCTCGGCTGCTTTCTTAGTTACTGGCTTGTCTGGAAAAACGCGAATCCACATTTTTCCGCCGCGGCGCACACTACGCACCATGGCTTTACGAGCAGCTTCTATTTGGCGTGAAGTAATCCAGCAAGGCTCGAGTACTTGCAAGCCGTAGTCCCCAAATTGGACTTCAACTCCTCTTGATTCAGCGCCGCACATGCGACCGCGCTGCATCTTTCTGTATTTTGTTCTCTTGGGCATTAACATGGGTTATTGACCTGCCTTCCTGGGTCTACGACCAGACTTGACTGGATCTCTCGCATCTTTATTGTTGTTGCGAGCTCCGCCTTCTTGTGAACGTTCTTGTTGCGTCTTGATATTTGGAGGTGACCATTGACCAGGCTCCAACTCACCGCGGAAGATCCACACCTTGATGCCGATAATACCCATCATGGTATTTCCTTCGGCAGTGGCGTAGTCGATATCGGCACGCAAGGTTTGCAGTGGAATACGACCTTCTTTTGCCCATTCGGTACGAGCGATTTCAGCACCGCCCAAACGACCGGCAACCATGATTTTGACGCCGATAGCGCCAGCACGCATACAACGTTGCATTGCTTGCTTCATGGCACGACGGAAAGCAACGCGCTTTTCTAATTGCTGAGCAATTGACTCGGCAACAAGCTTAGCTTCGAGGTCTACGCGGTTGACTTCAAGAATGTTGATCTTGATATCGAGACCAGTGCGGTTAAGCATGGCACGTAGTTTTTGGCTCAGGTTTTCGATGCCCTGGCCACCTTTACCTACAACCACACCAGGTCTGGCTGTGTAGATATCGATTGTTACTTGATCTGCTTTTCTAGAAATTTCTACTTTGGAGCAACCGGCGCCAGAGAGTTCTTTCTTTAGGTAGGCTCTAAGGCGAGCATCCTCTTCAATCAGAGGGGCAACGTCTTTCTTCTGAACAAACCAGTTAGAAGCCCAGCCCCGGTGAATACCGACGCGAAAACCAACAGGATTTACTTTCTGACCCAACTTCTTAGTCCTCACTTACTCTAACTCGAGTCTTTTGACTCGCAATTTGACTCTTGAACCTTTTAACTCTTGAAGCTCTTGCTTCGCGCTTTCTACTTAAATATCTGAAAGTTTCAGCGTGATGTGGCTGGAGCGCTTAAGGATGGGATAAGCCCGGCCTCTTGCTCTTGGCTGGAAGCGTTCCAGAGTTGGTCCCTGGTCGCAGAATGCTTCTACTACTTTGAATTTGTCAGCTTCCGAATCTGACACGGCTTGCTTTTCTGCATGCGTGAGGTTGGAAACGGCTGAGTAAAGCAGCTTCTCAACGACGCGAGCGGCAGTGTAAGGCATGAACTTGAGCATAACTCTAGCTTCGCCAACTTCTTTACCGCGAATCTCGTTGACTACACGGCGCACCTTCCGCGGTGACATTCTGATCCATTTTGCGCAAACTTTGCTTTCCACTTTTGCGATCCTTCTAACTATTCCGGTCTAACTTACTGCCAGTACTAACTTTGAGTTAGCCTCTTTTGCCAGTTTTGTCTCCGCCGGCGTGTCCTTTGAACAGTCTGGTGGGAGCGAACTCACCGAGACGGTGGCCAATCATTTGTTCAGTCACGTAGACAGGAACATGTTTGCGGCCGTTGTATATAGCGATTGTGTGGCCAATCATTTCGGGCACAATCATCGAAGCGCGAGACCAGGATTTGATAACGCGTTTGTCGCCTTTCTTATTCATCTCATCAACTTTTTTAACGAGTGCTGGATGAACGAATGGTCCCTTTTTAAGCGATCGAGACACTTAAACCTCCAAAATTACTTAGTTCTGCGCTTAACGATGAATTTGTCCGATGTATAAGACTTACCGCGACGAGTTTTGTAACCCATAGCTGGTTTGCCCCATGGTGTTTGTGGCTTACCGCCGATTGGCGATTTACCTTCACCACCACCATGCGGGTGGTCAATGGCGTTCATGGTGACACCACGGTTGGTAGGCTTAATGCCTAACCAACGAGTGCGGCCGGCTTTACCCAGACGCAAGTTTTTGTCGTCGGTATTACCCAACTGACCGATGGTGGCCATGCACTCGAGATGCACCATACGCATTTCACCTGATGGCAAACGCAAGGTGGCATATCTGCCTTCTTTGGCCAGAACTTGAATTTGAGCTCCAGCAGCACGACCCATTTGGCCGCCTCTACCGAGAGTCAATTCAACGTTGTGAACCATAGTACCTAGAGGGATAGCGCGAAGAGGAAGAGCGTTGCCGTTCTTGATCTCAGCTGCTGGCCCGGACATAACTTTCTCACCAACCTTGATACCGTTTGGCGCCAAGATATAGCGCTTGTCTCCGTCGGCATAATGCACCAGACAGATACGGCAGTTGCGGTTTGGATCGTATTCAATAGTTGCGATAACGCCAGGGACGTCATGCTTGTTGCGTTTGAAGTCAATAACGCGGTAGGCCTGTTTGTGGCCGCCGCCTTTATGTCTGACTGTCAAACGGCCTTGGTTGTTGCGACCACCATGCTTTTTCAAGGGGCGCAGCAAGCTCTTTAGAGGAGTATGTGTAGTTACATCCGAATAATCGGCTAACGACATATTCCTGCGGCCTGCGGAGGTTGGATTCACTTTGCGGGTAGGCATCTTACTGTTCCTAAAAAATTCCCATAACTGTGAGTTGAGTGCTTAATTGAAAAATTAGGCAGTGAACAACTCGAGCGGTTCACCAGACATGGTGACAATAGCCTTCTTGCTGTCTTTTGGAGCGCGACCATGACGCTTGCTTCTTCTGAAGCGACCGCGGATAGCGCTTGTATTGACAGAGACGACCTCGCTCTTGCTCTTCGGATAGAGTTCCTTAAGCATCTGCTCAATAGCTTGAGCAATTTCAACTTTGTTGGCGTCTTTCATCACTTCGAAAGTGTATTGACCGAGTTCCATCTGCTGAGCAGACTTCTCAGTAATCATTGGTCTGATGATGATTTGCGAATGACGTTTGTTCATCTCACTTGGTCCTTAGATATTCTAATTACTCTTCGCTCTTCTCTTTTTTAGCGCGAGCAGGCTTTTTAGCTTCGGCATCTACTTCTTTAGGAGCAGCAGCTTTTTTAGGAGCAGCGGCCTTCTTAGGAGCTTCAGCTTCTTTCTTGGCTGGTGCCTTCTCAGCTTTGGCAGCAGGAGCAGCTTTGGCTTCTACCTTCGCAGCTTTTTTGGCAACTGTCTTACCAGTAGAAGAAAGGTCACCTTCAGTTTTTTCTTTGCTTGAAGCTTCGAAGCGATTGTTGATTGCTTCAAGGGTTCTAGCATTTGTGAGGATGACTTCGTAATGGAGCAAATCTTTGACGTTCAAGTTGCTCATTGCGATCACTTTCAGACTGTCGATATTGCGAGCAGCACGTTCAACACGAGCGCAAGCATCGCAGGCATAGTCGAGAACGACGAGGACTTTCTTGCCTTCATGTCCAAGATCTTTCAATACTTGGCTGAACAATTTTGTCTTAGCTTCTTTGAGATTGTCGAAGTCTTGAACGACAACCAACTTCTCAACGCTAGCGGCAAGAGCAGATTTAAGTGCAAGCACT
Organism: Flavobacterium psychrophilum; assembly: GCA_943367505.1. Classification (GTDB taxonomy): domain Bacteria; phylum Cyanobacteriota; class Vampirovibrionia; order Obscuribacterales; family Obscuribacteraceae. Next base: position 11,754 of record CALRJJ020000012.1, read on the forward strand.
CTCATCTTCTTGTTCATAGTGATGGAGTAATCGCGCGGCTTAGGACCGAACGGAACGCCACCACCAGCCCACAAAGGTGAACGGATAGAACCGGCTCTGGCGCGGCCAGTACCTTTTTGACGCCATGGCTTACGGCCGCCACCACGAACTTCAGCTCTGGTTTTGGTGTTAGCACTACCTTGTCTGGCATTGGCGAGCTGTCTGACCAGGGCATTGTGAATTACGCCCATGTTCGGCTTAATGCCAAAGACTGCGTCACTGAGTGTTACTTCACTCAGTTTCTTGCCTTTGAGATCAACTACTTGCGCGGATGTCATTTTACTTTCTCTCTCTTAAGTTCAGAAACTAATTCCATTTGGTTACAGATGCGGAGATCACAACCAAACCACCGTCAACACCAGGTACAGAGCCTCTGACAAGGAGCAGACCTTTTTCGGTATCAACTCTCACCACAGTTAAGCGGCGAGCACAAACATTGTCGTCACCCATGTGACCAGGCATATGAAGACCACGAACGACGCGACCTGGAGTGGTACCAGCGCCGATAGAACCCATAGAGCGGTGGAATTTAGAACCGTGGCTCATTGGTCCGCGACCGTGGTTATAGCGTTTGATACAGCCTTGGAAGCCCTTACCAATCGATTTACCGCGGACGTCTACCTTCATACCAGGGGTAAGCAAGGTCTCGACGTTAAGTGCTTCGCCAACCTTATATGAGGAAACGTCATCGACGCGATATTCCTTCAAAGGCTTCAAAGCTTGGATCTCTTTCTTTTTGAAAGCGCCAAGATCAGGCTTGTTGAGCTTCTTCTCTTTAATAGCGAAGCCACCAACCTGCACAGCCACGTAGCCATGCTTCTCTTTAGTTTTGGTTTCGGTGACGATATTCTCGCCCAACTTAACTACAGTGACAGGAACTGCCAGGCCATTCTCATCGAATACCTGAGTCATTCCAACTTTTCTTCCCATTACGCCTAATGTCATGGCTTTTAAGTCCTTCTCAAATCTGCATCAAATCAACTGTTAAGTACAAACCTTAGAGTTTGACTTCGATATCAACACCGGCTGGCAAATCAAGACGCATAAGCGCATCAGCGGTAGTTGGTGTTGGATCGTTGATATCAATCAATCTCTTGTGCACTCTGATCTCGAAGTGCTCGCGCGATTTTTTGTCAACGTGCGGTGAACGCAACACGCAATAAACACGCTTCTTGGTTGGCAACGGCACTGGGCCGCAAACTGTCGCACCAGTGCGCTTAGCAGTATCTACGATCTGATCTGAAGACTTATCGAGCAATCTGTGGTCGTAAGACTTAAGACGAATGCGGATTCTTTGCACTTTCGACGCGGACGCGGCATCAGTTTTTTGTTTTTTGGCGCTTGCCATATTGCCTACTTTCTCCCTAGTGCTCCTAGTGAATAACCAGGATGCGTTCAACATAAGTAATCGCGTTTAGCGATAACGTCGCCATCAAGACTTCAGCTATATCTGATATATCCGAGAACATATCCGATAGGGCACCAGTCTAATCTCCCCGGCCCTAGCAACAAGACGCATTAACTGCCTCTTATAATTGCGGACGGCACGGGATGACCGTTCCAGCGAACGAACCACACATTGTACAGAGATCGCCCGGGGGCGCTAGAGTAAATTTATTTCAGCTTTGGTTTCAAAGCAGGGAAAATCTAGCAACATTTCCCCACCAGTTTTCGCAAGCACTGAGCCTGTGATAGTTTCAGCTGTCTAGTAGGGTAAAAAAATAGTTTGAAATTGATTCAAAACACTGTTAACAACCGCAACATCAGGTCACACCTCATTTCCAACAAACAGGCAAGCTCCACAATGTCTTAAGGATTAGGCCGTTTAGAGGGTTTTGGACGGGGAAAGATAAGGGTATCTCTTGGCAGCCCTTATTCCTTCAGACAAATTGCCACCATCATGACTTATCGCTTCGACAAATCAGGAAAACGAATTCCCGCAGGGACAGCAAAAGACAAACTTGTCGCCTCAGCAGAAAACCGGGACACCCAATCTGGGGGAATGCAGAAATCTGCTACCGAGCAAAGAACCACAGGCACATCGCATTTGGTGCAAACTCAAAAGGGCAGCTTAGCCAGTCAAAAGGTGGGCCGCAAAGCACCTGACGCCGACCTACGAAAACCCTTGCGTCATATCGGACTGGCAGTCGGCACGGTGATCACCATAGTCATAATGATGGTGATATTCAACGTTGTCAGCTCTATGTTCAAAGGCACAAGCACTGTCAAAGATAAGGCTGTGGCTCCTCCAACAGCTTCAACCAGGTCGGCAAATTCTGGTAGGGCTATTGCTGCAGTGCCATTGGCCAACCTTGGCCACTGGTCAAAAGCAGAAGTTCTCAAAAATCTCTTTGCCGCCAGTCAAAAGGGCCACGGCTCTCGAAACTATTCGGCTGAAAATGCCATTCTCAAAAATCTCAGCCAATCTCAGCCAGCTGAAACAAAAGCGCTGCTCGAAAAACTAGTGGCAGCCAATCCAAAAAATCTCAAGTACCAATGGCAACTGGCAATTTGCCTTTTCCATAGCGGCAATTATGACCAGGCCAAGATTGTTAACGACAAAATTCTCCATCAACTAAAAGGCAGTCATCAATCCCTCGAACTACAAGGGCTAGCCTATAGCCTCGATGGCAAAATGAAGGCCCGTGTCGGTCGCGATCAAGAAGCCATACAAGATTTAACTACGGCAGTATCGTTATTTGAAAAAGCCAAATTGCCAGACTCAGCCTTTGTCGATACCTTACGAGACATCGCTTGGCTAGAACTGCGCAGCGGCAGACGGATGCAAGCAGCCGCTCTCTTTGAGAGAGTGAACGCCTGCACTGGCGAAAATGCTGGTGCAGAAACGACTAGTACTGAATCGTTCATGCTAGAAAACATCAAGTAGATCCGCGTTGCACCTGGTGCATCAACAAAAAACAAAGACGAAAAAATCCAAACAAAAGAGAGGGCCGCTTCAAAAGCAGCCCTCTCTCAGTTTTTTAGTTCTAGATTTGATTCTAGGTTACTAGCTTAGGCGATGATTGAAGCAACTACGCCGGCGCCGACGGTGCGGCCGCCTTCGCGGATAGCGAATCTCATACCTTGCTCAACAGCTACTGGTTGAATCAATTCAACGTCCATTGCAACGTTGTCACCAGGCATAACCATTTCAACGCCCTCTGGCAATTCGATGGAACCGGTCACGTCAGTTGTACGGATGTAGAACTGTGGTCTGTAGCCTTTGAAGAATGGAGTGTGACGTCCGCCTTCTTCTTTGGAGAGGATGTAAACCTCAGCCTTGAACTTGGTGTGTGGCTTGATGCTGCCTGGTTTGGCGATAACTTGACCACGTTCGATCATGGTCTTGTCGATACCTCTGAGGAGGATACCAACGTTGTCTCCAGCCATACCGGAGTCAAGGGTCTTCTGATACATTTCAACGCCAGTTACGGTTGTCTTACGTGTATCTTGCAGACCAACGATTTCTACTTCTTCGCCGACTTTAACTTGTCCGCGTTCAATACGACCAGTGGCAACAGTACCGCGGCCAGTGATTGAGAAAACGTCTTCAACAGCGAGCAAGAATGGCTTGTCCAAATCTCTTTCTGGAGTTGGGATGTGTTCGTCAACAGCTTTCATCAAGTCAAGAATGGCTTGCTCATACTTGGGGTCGCCTTCAAGAGTCTTGAGAGCTGAACCACGGATGATTGGAATATTGTCGCCGTCGAAGTTGTATTTGGAAAGCAATTCGCGTGCTTCCATTTCAACTAGTTCGATCAATTCTGGATCGTCGACCATGTCGCACTTGTTCAAGAACACAACGATGTGTGGAACGCCAACTTGACGGGCAAGCAAGATGTGCTCGCGGGTCTGTGGCATAGGACCATCGTTAGCTGAAATCACGAGGATAGCGCCGTCCATTTGGGCAGCACCAGTAATCATGTTCTTGATGTAGTCAGCGTGTCCTGGGCAGTCAACGTGACTGTAGTGACGTGAGTTAGTTTCGTATTCTACGTGAGCGGTATTAATGGTAATACCACGAGCTTTTTCTTCGGGAGCAGCATCGATCTCATCGTATTTCTTCGCTTTGGCTTGGCCAGTTTTGGCCAAAGTCATTGTAATAGCTGCGGTTAACGATGTTTTGCCATGATCAACGTGCCCGATCGTTCCAACGTTCACGTTTGGTTTGTTGCGTTCAAACTTTTGACGGGCCATCCTATCTACTCTCCTTACAAATTACTGCTTCTTACGGATACTGACTATCAATTGATTCTGATATGCAGGGCCTTTTGGACTTGAACCTGGATGTGGTTACAGGTTCGGTTTAAATGGAGCCCACGACGAGAATCGAACTCGTGACCTCCCCCTTACCAAGGGGGTGCTCTACCGCTAAGCTACGTGGGCACGTAAATCTACGAGGACTTTATTATCTACGGTGATTTTCGATTCTCGGGATTCCTCAAAATTTTCTTTACTCTTGGAAAATTTTGATCGGCTTTTTTTTTGTTTTGAAGCAACTACCTGTAAAGAGGTTGCTTCGGTTTCCTGACTCTGTCTTTTGCGCTTTCACACTGAGGACAAAAGTTTGGGTGGAGCTGGATTCGAACCAGCGTAAGCTTTCGCTAACAAGTTTACAGCCTGTCTCCTTTAACCACTCGGACATCCACCCATAAGCTGGTGATGGGAATCGAACCCGCAACCGACGGTTTACAAAACCGTTGCTCTACCGTTGAGCTACACCAGCGAAATCACAATTACTTGCGGCCTATCTCTTACAGATATGAATGCCAACAAAATAATCGCGCTTACCTATCGGTGATAGGCAGAGTAAATTCTTACAGAGTATTTTTTCAGTGTCAAACTATTGCCTGGCCTAGGACCAATAGCGATACACGAACTTAATATTACGGCTTGCCGTTCTACTCTGTAGGCGCAGAAATTGCGCTAGTTGCTTCACTTACAGCCTTAACCTCTACTTTGGAAGGCAGATTCTGTCTGACAACCTCATAGAAGATCACACCGGCAGCAACTGAAGCATTCAACGATTGTACTGAACCATGCATAGGAATCTTTACCAAGAAGTCGCAATGTTCAGACACCAAGCGGCTTATGCCGTCACCCTCACCACCAATCACCAAAGCGATTGGCCGCTTAAGATCACTTTCATAAATCCCTTGGGCACCTTCAAGTGCTAAACCAGCAATCCAGAATCCACGATCTTTCAATTTTTCAAGAGTGGAAACAAGATTAGTGATGCGCACCATACGCATGCTGGCAAGCGCTCCGGCACTTACTCTGGCAACGGTACGGGTGAGACCAGCAGAACGACGCTGCGGCAGAATGACGGCCTTAACACCGGCAGCATCAGCAGATCTGACAATAGCACCGATGTTATGGGGATCTTCAATGCCATCCAGAATGGCAACGGTATAGCCATCAAGGCTCTTGCCTTCGGCTTCTAGTGCGGCTTTCTCAGCATCGAACTGATCAAGAAATTCTGATATGTCAAGGTATTCACTCGCAGCGATTTGGGCAACAACGCCTTGGTGCTTATCGCGATCACCGATCAAATCAGAGAGCTTGCGCTTTTCAACTGTGGCGATCACAATCGAATTTTCTTTAGCTAATTCTTTGATCTTGTCGATACGACGGTCGGATTCCAAACCGCTTGCCATATAGATTTTGTTGACTGCAACTTTTCCTTCTATAAGGAATGCAACTACAGCATTGCGACCGTAAATAAATTCTTCGTCCACAGCCTCTTGGTCAACGGCTGAAGGACCTGATTCTTCATGACCACCGTAGCGGACAGTCTGAGTGCGCTCAACTGGAGCTTCATCAAAGTAATCATTTACTTTGCGAGCGATGTTTGCAGCTTTGCGCTCTGGTGACATGTCACCACGTGCCGCTTCGTCTGTGCGGGGACGACGATCATAGCCGCCGCCTTCTGGTCTTGGTCCACGATTGAAGCCGCCGCCGCCTTCTGGTCTTGGTCCGCGATTGAAGCCGCCGCCGCCTTCTGGTCTTGGTCCGCGATTGTAACCGCCACCACCTTCTGGCCTTGGTCCACGGTTGAAGCCGCCTTCGGATCTACCTTCTGGTCTTGGTCCGCGGTTGAAGCCGCCTTCGGATCTGCCTTCTGGTCTTGGTCCGCGGTTGAAGCCGCCTTCGGATCTACCTTCTGGTCTTGGTCCGCGATTGTAGCCGCCACCGCCTTCTGGTCTTGGTCCGCGGTTGAAGCCGCCTTCGGATCTACC
>CALRJJ020000013.1:0-17966 GCA_943367505.1 Flavobacterium psychrophilum
GCCAATTCTAGCAGTCCGTGGTAGTTTCAGGAATTTTGCGCAACTATAAATAGGCAAAAAGGAGCAATCTTGAATCTTGAAATCGATGATCGAAGCGAATCTCAATTTCTAAAACCAATTGAGAACAATTCGCATAAAATACATGGCAATGTCTTTCTTGGTTTTTTTATTCCCGGCCAGTGTCTTCTATTAAGGTCAACCGAAAATGAGCGCAACAATCAGCCACCACCAGTGGTTACATACAAAGTTTCCAATCTCTTCAACAGAGAAGAAAACTAGCGTTGATTCGCTATCTCCCGCTGGTCTGCAAAACCTCAGAGGGCGGCGGGTATGGTCAAAGTTTTCCAGTGCCTGCGTGGCGGCCAATGTCGGCGGGACAATCGCTTTTCATGACCGCGACAACGACATGATTGTGCGCTGGGACAACGGCGTCGTTACGATGCACAGCAAAGACAAACTGCTGCGCTCGGCATTTCTAATCGGTGGTCATCAGAGCCTGCAAGACCATATCGATTGCCTGAGCAACAGATGTCAGTGCGGTAAGAGAAGTTGATTCAAGACCTAATGACCGAAGACGATAGAAACCTACGAGTTAGATTGCGCGAGCTAATCACCACCAGTCCAAGGGGCAAAGATATCACCCCCACCGAACTGCTGGCTTTGGCGAAGCAAAAAGGTCTGTCGGTAAGTGAACGATCGGTTTATCGTCTACTGGCCAGATTTCGTAAAGAAGGTGACCTTCCACCGAGCGGAGTTGCCGCAAAGTTGAAAAAATTAATAGAAGCACGTGACGACGGGTCTCACTTGACAGCATCCGAGCTGCACGAGCTTGCCAAGAAGGATGGGGTCAAAGCCTCTCTATCGACCATATATCGGGCAATAGACAAGTTAAGAGCAGAAGGATTTGTCAACTCTGTTAAGCAACCAAAGGCTCAAGCTTTTGAAACTTCAACTAATAAACGGGCCCACGATCACCTAATTTGCTTCAATTGCGGCAAAACTTTAGAGGCAGAATCGATATTTTCTGATTTAGGTTCGTTAATAGCAGAGCGAAATGGCTTTGATTTTTCGCACTCAGAGCTTATTTTAAAAGGGTACTGCGAAGACTGCCGCGGCGCATCAGTCTAGCAGACGCCTAAAAGGCACACCAGATAAGTGTTTTGGCGATTTCCTGCCTTCTCCAGGGATTTTCCAAAAAGCCAATCCGGTGACCGAAACTGCGATCAAACTATATTAAATCTCTATACATCAACCATATCCACCATATTTAAGGAGTAATCGTGCGGTACACGAAATCAACATGTAAGCGCTGCAGGTCAGTAGGAGCTAGTCTTTGCGGGAAGCCAAAATGCGCTTTCATTCGCAAACCCTATGGCCCAGGCCAACACGGCCAGGACAGAAAGAAGACTTCAGAATACTCTTTGCAACTAAAAGCTAAACAGCAGATTCGCTGGACATACGATGTCAGCGAAGCTCAATTCTATTCTGTCTACGAAGAAGCCACCCGCGCTAAAGACGTTACCGGTACTGTCATGCTGCAGATTCTCGAATCTCGCCTTGACAATATCCTCTACCGTTCTGGCCTAGTTGGCACTAGAAGACAAGCTAGACAAGTGGTAACCCACGGCCACGTGCAAGTCAACGGCAAGCGCTTGAACATCGCTTCAGCCAGACTGCGTCCAGGCGATGTGGTAACTATCGATCCTAAGAGCGCAGCTTCTGTCAAACCAATGAACATCGGCTTGACAAGCGTAACTCCAACCTGGCTCAAGACAGATGCTGAGCAAATGAAAGTTGAATACGTCTTGGTTCCAGATCGCGAATCACTAGACCAAACCTTCAAAGAGAACTTGGTAATTGAATACTATTCAAGATAGGTTCAATTTCTGACTTTCTTTTGAAAGAGCAGCTTACGAAATCGAGAGTGATATTTCACAATAGTGAAATATCACTCTTTGCTTTAGGCATCTCGTAGTCAATGAAACTGGAAAACCCGTTGCCTCAAAAAAATTTCGTACTCAGGTCAAAGTGCTCTTATGAAAGCCACAATCTCAAAGCGTCTGATTCAGCTTGCTCGACACTTTCGACAAGGGCAATCTGTTCGACTAGCTAGAGTAATTCGAATAGTTCGAATAGGCCTAAGCCAGTCAATCGCGGCAGTTATCCTGGCGGCCCTCCTTAGCTCTCCAGCCACAGCCAAAGACAAGAGCGAAGCAGGTTGGACCTTAATACAGCGATCGCTGCTGCAAGGCGACCAAGAGCTAATTGCCTGTAAGTACGGCGTCAAGCTGACAGCAATGCGCGGAGGACAAACCTACCTCTTCGCGCGACCATACAGCCAGGTTCAGGCCTGGAGCGTCAAAACAGGCAAATACTGCACAATTCCAATCAAAGCCTACAAAAGCCAAATTCAAACCGCCAAAAGCTTCTTTGACACGCAACCACTTGAGACCACACCGCTAAAGAAGATCAAAGAAGGAGTGTTTAATGGCCTGGCCACAGTTGAGTACAGCGAAACCCCGGAGTTTCAAAAACGACAGCAGCAGCGCTTCGCCAAAAAAGAAGCTCCAGCGCGAGTGCACAAAAGTATTCAGTACATAGTCTCCAGTAAGTTCAATCTAGACCCGACCATTTACCGCTGCGTCTCAACTTTCTATGGTTTTCCTTATACAGAAGCAATGCCACTTTCACTAATTTCGTATGACATGGACCACGATCGCAAAACACAGCTGATCACAGCAAAGATCACACACAGCAAATTTATGCCTGAGCAATTTACGATGCCATCGGGCCTAAAGCTCGTGGCAGACGAACACAAAATAGCTGAAACAGCTGACTACAACGAAGCAATAGAAATGATGTTGCCTGGAAAAAACAAATAGCTTACTGCTGTCTAGAACTTACTGATCAAGCAAGAGCTTGCTCTCACGCTCAGCTTCAGGTGTGCGTCCCAAATCATTGAGAATCTTGATGTGGGCGCCATAATCAACAAGAAGCTCCGCACGAAGGCGTTCAGCCGATTTCTGATCAGCCAGGGCAAAACCCTGAGTGGCCACATCGATGCTCTCCTTCAGAGCCTTCTCAGCTATTAAATACTTACCATGGCGCTGATACAGCTCGGCCAAATGGCGCAGGCTATTTGCCAAAGACTCAAGACTCTCCGCCGCCGCCTGCTTATTGCTGCCTGCATTGGCTAGGGCAACTTTGGCTCTTTTTCTATAAAGCCCCACCGCGCATCGCCCATAGGCCTCAGAGAGGTGCGAAAAGTGCCATTGATGCTCGTAAAACTTTGCTCTGTCGACAATTACAGCTATAGCTGTTGCCGAGGGTGTCTGAGACTGCTCTGTATGAGCCCCAGCCAACTCAAGAAAGTAATTTTGGAGCAAAGTAGCGGGTGCCCCCTGTTCAGGCCCTTGAGAAAGGCCCTGAGCTGACCCCGAACTATCCACAAAGGGCCAGCGCAAACTAATGTCTCCAGGCACCGCAGCAGCGCACTCTGACCACCCCTTCGAGGCACATAGAACATCAATTCGCCTTTCAAGCTCATTCCAGTACATCACCAAACACAAAGAAACAAGCAGAACACCGACCAAAGTGATGATCAATACCGATGCTAGAGGGCCAAAAGTTGAGCGTGAGGGCATAAAGCTTGGCGCTACTTCTTATATTTCTTGATCAAATCTTCTATCTGACCAGGATCAAGACCACCAAGACCAGCAGGAATTTTGTCTTTCAGGTTCTCAGGAATCTGACCACCGCTCAACTTATCTTTGAGATTACCAGGAATTTGATCGCCATATTTTTCTTGCAACTTGCGAATTAGGTCGCCTGTGCCGCCAGCTGAAGAGCCACCAGCGCTGCCTAAACCCCCCGCAGGGAAGCCAGACGCAGCAACCGGGGGTGCGGGCCGCTGTGTCTTCAGCACGGCACTGCGCTTCAATTGGTCGTCTAGACTGCTATTAAGAGAGTCGATACGCTTGTTCAAATTGGCCTCGGTCTCGCCGGTCTTGACCGAATTCTCGAGCATGGCAAAGGCATTTAGATAAGCATCGATGCCAATACCTTGAGACTTGGCATTGAAAATTCGCATCACTAGAGCGGTGCGCCGAGCTTCGGCCGGACCTGGCTCAACCAGCGGACCATCATTAGCTGCCGCCGCGGCTGCAGGCGCTGAAGCAGCTGCTGGCGCAGCAGGCGGCGCGGTTGAGGAAACTGGAGCTGCAGTCGAAGTCGAACTGGTAGCGGAAGTAGAAGCGGAAGTGGTGGAAGAACCTGTTGCCTGACCTGCAGTAGATTTCGAAGTGGCAGGGTTCGGAGCAACAGCATCCTCAGCAAAGGCAGCCTGTCCAAGCAGCCCCAAGCCGACCTGCAGTGCAAGTAAACAGCTTAGCTGCTTTACCATCCCGCTCCTTTTAGTTTCGTGCGCCGCCAGTACTATGGTCATTGAAGTAGTCCTCATCAGCTCTTATTATCCTATTACCCATCCTACTGAACATACTATTACCAAGCCGCTGGATTGCCATTAATTCCGGCGAAATTGGCGGTGCTAGACTAGTCAAAAGGAGAAACGCTACACAGACGAAGTAGGCCAAAATGTCTTATAACGTTAGCCGACAATTGAGATCCGTGGCTTCTATGGCACTAATCGCAGCCGCAGATGCCATATTGACGTTGGCCATATGTCAGCCAGCTTTCACGCAGACGCATTATGAATGGGTTCCAGGCTCTCGGCAGGCGCGAGTTGTACCTAATAGTCAAAGCGCTCAAGGCCGCCAAGCTCCGCAGCAGCGCTACCAACAACAGACCCAGCAATATCAACAACAACAACAGTATCAACGGCAGCAATATCAACGGCAATATCAACAGGTGCCTAACCAGTCCAGCGCAGCGAATCAAAGCAGTCCAGCAGCAACCACCCAAAGTCAGCAGAGCCAACAAAAAGGCAAGTCATACCACTTTGTTGACTCGGTCATGGTGGACGGACTACAACGCCAATTTCAAGTGCATGTGCCGGCGAGCTACGACCGCAGCAAACCAATGCCCGTAGTCCTCATTTTTCACGGTCTGCACATGAACAGCACCATGATGATGGGGATGACTGGCTTCAACCCGGTGGCCGATCACAATAATTTCATTGCAGTATACGGAGAAGGTCTTAATAACCGCTGGAGTGACGGCCGCACTAGCTCTGGAGTTGATGATATCGCCTACGTCACGAGCCTACTAGACAAACTAGCAAAAGAAGTAAATATCGACCGCAGACGTGTCTATGCTTGTGGTATCTCCAACGGTGGCTTCTTTGCCCAGGTTCTCGCCTGCAATCTTCCAGACAAAATTGCTGCAGCAGGCGTCGTCGCCTCAACTATGATGGACCGCACCCAAGGCATGATGCAGGGCAGCAAAGCCGTACCAATTGTATTCTTTCTCGGCACAGAAGATCCCCTACTACCCTGGGCAGATGGCCGCACCAAAGACATAGGAAAACTAGGCGAAACTCTCGGTTTGAGCGCTCTAGGCTCGATAGACAATGGCCTGGCTCGCTATGGTGGACTGATGACAGTACCAGAAACAATTGGATTTTGGACAGGCCACAATAACTGCAATGGCAGCCCCCAAACCACACCAGTTGCAGACCGAGACCCGAGAGATGGCACCACAGTTAAAAAAGAGACCTATGGTTCATACTCTAATCAGGTAGTGCTCTACACCATAGAAGGCGGAGGCCATACCTGGCCTGGCTGTCCAAACTTAAGCGCTATCTCTGGCCTTACTGGCAAAATCTGTCAGGACATCGACGCCAGTGAAGTGCTATGGGATTTCTTCAAAAGCCACAGTCGTTAAGGCTTTATTGCCTTTCAGCAAAATTGTTCTCAGAGGCGGATCTGAAACATTTACGGGCAGGAGAGCCATTACCAGCAATGCCTATCCGCCGAGAAAATCATCTTCTGTGTATAGCTGGTTCTCTTCGAGATTATCTTTGATTGAAATTACCACCAACTCAGTTTTGTCGCTATTTTGACAGCGCGGACAGAGCAGATTACCTTGCTCAAATACGAACTGCATGTTGCACTTATTGCACAAATAGGTTGCCGCTTCGCTAGGCTTATTAGGCATTTTCGCTTTCATATAAAGTCCTAAATTTCAAAACTATTTACGAATACAACGGACGCAGCATGACCCTGTTAGTTCCACAATCATGGTGGAAACAGACAATTAGGCTGCCCGTCAAGGCTTCCAATTCAATTTACAATCTGAACAATTTTAGTCGCAACAGGCCTGCGTCTTCGCCAGCCTCTCGGCGTCAGCCATTTTGGCAACGATATCGGCATTTTTTACAAGCTTTAGTGCGGCACGATATTCCACCACAGCCCCGCGATAATCTTTTGCAGTGAGACAAAGCTGAGCCTGATTAAGATGACTAGCAGCGCTTTCATCTATATGGAGATTGAACAGACAGCTAGAGATGTTCTTAGCATAAACGACTTGCTCGCCATCAAAATAACTAGCCCAACGAAAATATTTGAGAGCTTGCACTGGCTCAGAAATCTTGCTCAAACCCATGTTATTGAGTTCACAAGCCATAAGCATTCGTCCGTTCTTATTGCTGCTATCAATTTTCAAAACTTGTTCAAAGTACTCCAAGGCCTTAGTGATATCGTTATTTGCTTTAGCTTTGCTGGCTACAGCAAAGAGCAATTGAATTTTACCTTTATCGGTTAAATCAGAAGAATCAGTGCTGATTGCGGCACCACCAATTTCATAGAGCTTATACAAAGTGGCCACGTCACGCGAAGTAATACCACGCTGATTAGAGAGAGCCGGAAACATCACATCTTCTTCGTAAGGGCTATGCCCAGTTAGACCAAGAGCATGACCAATTTCATGCACGGCAATCATGCGCATAAAGTCTTTCGTCATTAGCTGATCAGGAAAGGGCGATATGGTCAGAAGCAGCACGCTGGCCTTGTCAACACCTTCCATGTTTCCGGTCAGCTGAGCTTTTCCAGCCTCAGCTCGCAATGCTGGTGCATGTAAATCATCAACAAAATTGACAGTTATATCCGCATCATCAGCAGAATCTACAATCTTCAAACCAATCTGACCGAGCGTAGCTTTGTCCCAGTCATCAATTGACTGACGGACGGCTTCCTCATATTCCGGCCTGTACGACTTTATGGCATCGCCGCCAGCGATGTAAACACGCAAGGGAAAGCGCTTGACTGGCCAGCGAAAAAGCCCCTCAGAAACCGCATCCTTAAGATAATCGCTAGCACCACCAGTAGTGACCACATATTGATTAGGCTTAGCCTTAGCAGCACTTACTTGCGAGCGAATAACCTCAGCCAGAGCCACATACTGCTCGCGCTCATCACTTTTGGGAGCAACTTGCAGATAGGAATCGTAACAAGATAAACACTTGTCTAAATGGCCAGTACGATGATAGACCTTCGCACAAACGAGCCAGGCTGTAAGTGGCATGGTCGCCGAACCTGGCTTAACGCCAGACTCTGAAGCAAGCGGTGCTACTATAGCAAGCATCCGATTGACTTGATCAAGGGCAGCATAAGCTTTGTTCTGAGCCAGCAAACAACTGGCGAGACCAGACAAGGCAAACGGCGATTGCGGGTAAGCTTTAATAGCGCTTCTATACGCCTCTTCTGCCGCCTTGGCTTGGCCCTGCAAGAGCAACTGCTCACCCTGCTGACAGGCTACCGCAGCGCCATCAGGCTCCACTTTCTTAGCGGAAGCCGCCCAGGCCGAATCAGAGAGCAACGAGAGAGTAACAGCAGTAGCCCAAGCAAACTGCCAAAATCTATTAGATAGAGTTCGCGCTATCACCTGATACTAGGCTCGACCGAGAAGAACCTTAGCCCTGTTATAGTGCTTCTCAGCCTCTTCGGGCTTGCCCAACTTCTTAAGAAGCTTAGCAAAATCGCGCAAGCTGTCAGCCAATTCAGGGTTATCAGCACCCAACTCTTTTTCACGCAGCACTAGGGCCTTAGCTAATAGCGGCTCAGCCTTATCGAAGATGCCCTGCTGGAACTGCAAACCAGCTAAGCTCGTAAGGTTCTCAGCCAACTTCAATGGCTCTGGCACTTCGGCATACTCAAGAATGGTGACTGCTCTAGCAATGAGCGGTTCAGCCTCAGAAAATAGACCTTGAACGCACATTACACCAGCCAGGTTATTGAGATCGTCAACAACTTCAGGATGGGAGGCACCAAGCTCACCCTGCCGCCAAGACAGAATGCGCTCATAGGCCCGTTGAGCCTCTGGATAATTCTCTTGCTCATAGTGCATTTCGGCCATCTTCGTCAGAGCCGAAGACATGGTGGCAATTTGGGCGGCCTTAGCTGCAGCAACTTCAGCTTCATTCATCTTGGCTAGACGGGAACTGGAAGCACTCGGCTTAACTTCAGCCGGTGGAGCAGAAACAGCAACTGGAGAGGGTTCAGGTTGTTTAACAGGAGGTGGTGGTGGCGCAGACAGGGTCGCTGGCACAGGAGTTGGCGCTGGAGCCGGAGCTGGAGCTGGAACTGGCGCTGGAGCTGGAGCTGGCGTTGGAGCTGGCGTTGGAACCTGAGCTGGCGTTGGAACCTGAGCTGGCGTTGGAACCTGAGCTGGCGTTGGAGCCGGAGCTGGCGTTGGAGCCGGAGCTGGAACTGGGGCAGCACTAGCGGCCACTGGAAGAGGAATATCAACTGTGGCAGGACCTTGAGGCGCAAGCTGAGGAACAACCAGCGGAGTGGGTGATGACTGTACCGCAGGCTCTGCTACAGGAGCAGTCACAGATACAGACGCAGGAGCTGGAGTTGGTGCTGGTGATGCAGCGGCAACAGCAGGAGCCTGTGGAGCAGTTATCGGTTTAACCGAATCGCCGGGACGGGCGGGCTCTGACTTAAGACTAGAGAAGAGCGAGCGCAAATCAACTTCATCTTCTGCCACAGGGGCAGACTCTTTTACTGGCTCTGCTTGAGCTGGTTCTGGCTTTATCTCTGGTTTTGATTCTGTTATTGGCTCTGGGGCGAGATCTTGTTTAGCTTCTTCCTTTACTTCCGATTTTGGCAGGTCAGCTTTTGCCTCGGGCTTGGCGCTAAGGCCAAATTCAGCACCAATCATAAGGCTGTCAGACGAAAGGAAATCAGTGCCAAACAACGCATCACTGGCAATACCAAAATTGGAGTCCAGAGCACCAGAATCTTTTACAGCGGCTCCGTTTGATGGAGCGCTGCTAGAACTAGCGGCAGAGCTGTTAACGGCACCTTCAAGCTTACTGAGGAGACTATCCAACGAGGCATCCTCAGAAGCAGCCATGTCGGCTACCTTATCTACTTCTGCTTCGACTATCGCGCGGAAAACAGCAGTAGTCTGGAAAGCATCAGGGTTATCGGCGGCAGCCTCAGCTTCAGCGTTAGCAATAGCCTCATCAGGTATTTGCGCTAGCGAAGCCATCAATGCCTCAGCCTGAGAAGCAGCGAGTGCTGTTTTCTCATCTACTTCACCGATTTCACCGATTGCACTGACTTCACCGATTTCAGAACCATCATCAGCCAGACCAAACAAACTCAGAAGATCAGAGCCCTTCTCTTCAACGGCAGGCGCAGCAGCTTGAGGAGCGACCTGAGGAGTAATATCAGGAGTAACTTCTTGCTTAGCCTCGGTCTTAGGCTCTTCCTTAGCTTCTTGCTTAGGTTCTTGCTTAGCTTCGATCACTACTTCAGGCTTAACGTCAGGTTTAGCGTCAGGGGTGATATCCAGGCTATTGAGCAGAGCAGACAGATCTGGGGCTGCAGAAGGCTCTGATGCCAGAGACTCTTCTACAGCAGAAAGCTTAGACTCTAGGCTAAATGCCGCAGCTTCAGGCTCGGCAACAACTTCTGCCGCAGTTTCTTCTCGCGTCCAACCAAGCTCAACTAAAGCTTGTTCAAAAGTAAGATTGCGCAAACGACCCTGGTTTATACAATGATCAAGCACTTGAGCAGCATTAGCCAAAGCGAGATCGCCTTTCTCCATCAATTGATTGCAATCGAGAGAAGCCTGTCGACCAACATCAGTGAGAAAACCAGTAGTTTTCAAAACATCGGCTAAAGCCAACGGATTTTGACGAGCCATTTGCAAGGCGCGATCAATATCATCACTTGAAACCACCTTAGCAGCAATCAAGAGATCTTCAAAAGTCTGCGGAGTATCAGACGAGCCATCGCCGCCATACTCTTTGGCAGAATCGCTGGCAGAGCCACTACTACTATTACCACTAGCCGGCTCGGAAGGCACTTCAGTCAGGGCTTCATCTTTCAAATAATGAGCTTCTAGTGCAGCCAAACGCGAAAGAGTGTTATTGGGATTACCCAAGCCCGATGGCTTAGCTTCAGGAGTACCAACCACAGAAGCCATCAAAGACTCTAGGGAAGGTCCATCATCTGAGGTAGCTGGAGCATTAGCGATAGCAGCGGCTTGCGAAAATTCGCTTTCGAGCTCGCCACTGCCATGAGCGACGTCATCAGCAGCTGGAGCTTGATTCATGCGGTTCATACAGTTCTGCACTTCGGGCAAAATCTGCCCGGTTTCCTGCATTTGCCTCAGGGCAACACCAGCAGACTCTCGATCAAAAATGCCTTCTTCGATCATCTGTTGCACAGTCAAGGCGACATGCAGCATCTGGTCCGAAACATAGCCTTGCTCTACCATCACTTCGCCAATTGGCCGTTCGCTCAAAAGACCAAGCTCTAAGCAGCTCATCACATCAGTTTCATTGAGAAAATTGGCCATGACAAGCAGTTCGCCAATGCGAACAGTCTTCTGCATAGTAGGTCGCAGAGACAGATCAGCATATAAACCTTGATTGCCAGAAAGGGAAGCACCCGCTTTTGTTGCCTCATTGCGCAGAGCATCGAGGGCTTCCTGACGCGCCATCATATCGTCACGCACGCGCACCTGTAGCTCAAGAGCCACGCGCAAAAGTGAATCAGGCATTGAGCCATTAAGTACCAAAATGCGACCAAGAGGAAGGCCTGTAGCCAGCGAGCGCTGCATGGCAGCACCAAAAACAGCTTTGTTGATGATGCCTGAATCCATTAATAGTTCGCCGAGACGATTGGTCTGAGTGGAAGCCTGTTGCTCGATAGCCAACTCTTCCTTAACCAGGTCCTGGAAATTAGCACCACTCTTAACCGAAATCTTCAAACAACGCGCAGCCAGATTCATGTCAATAACTTTGTCACGCAACATCGATTGAGCATCAACCGCCGACTGCAAATCGCGGTGGTTGATAAATCCTGACATCGTTAACATCTGGCCGATATGTAAATGCTTAGTTCCAGCCGAACGGGCAGTGTCATCCAGTTGCTTCTGGGTAATTACACCGGCCTTGACAAAGAGTTCACCAATTAAAATATCGGTTGGATAGCTTCTTGTTGTAGCGTTTTTCTTCAAAAAATCGAATGGCGGCACGGCTTCCCTCGGTCTACTCCCAGCTCCAAATACATATATGAACTATAGCAATACGTTCCCCCACAGGAGGCCTCTCTAACTCTTAGCGCCCATTGCTGTTGCAATGTTTTGCACAATTGGCATAAGAGCCGGCAACTCCTGTCCCAGATTAAATAGCAACTCTATATTAAACGATTAGAGAGGGTAGATAGGAGATGTTAGCAACCCTCATGAACATTTATCAGCAATGCCCAACACCCAGAACACAGACCTGCCCGAAACTGCACTGGCAAAAGTGCTAATAGTAGAAGACCACCATGCAACTATGGACGGCCTATTTCTTGGCCTCTCCCACGTTCCAGGTCTGACGGTAGTAGGAACAGCTAGCACAAGTGATGAGGGCCTAAGATTGATGCGCCAACATCAACCAGATGTCACCGTGTTAGATTTGCACCTACCTGGCTCAATGGGCCCCAAGGCGACAATAGAAGCCTTCAGAGAGGCAGCCGGTGAGCATACCAAGTTGATAATCTTTTCGGCCGAAAGCCGCATGGCCTTCATCCAATCAGTTTTAGCCATGGGCGTTTCAGCCTATCTGCTCAAATCTGAACGTGTGGCAAAAGTTGCCGAGACAATTCAAGCAGTACTTTCTGGACAAACGGGTCTGATTTCAGACGAAGTAACCAAGACCTACAAAAAGATCACCAGAGCAGAGATGGAAGTATTAACGATGCTCGGCCGCGGCATGAAATACCAAGACATCGCCGATCATCGCTTCACCTCCGTAGCGACAGCCCGCAAACAATGCGAGACACTGCTACTGAAACTCGGCCTAGAAACCCGCGAGCAATTAATCGCCTGGGCTGTACAAAACGGCTTCGGCAGCGTCGACATGGAAAATTGAGCACCTGATTCAATATGAATGACTTTCTCAAACAGTTCTTTCGCGCCCAATCAGGTCAGGATCTACCCGAAGAAGGTATTCTGCCAGGCGTAAAGGCGCGACAAAACTCTGAAAACCAAAAACGATTTACTGAGCAACAAGCCATCAGCGATGAAGTAAATGGTGAGTATCTACAAAAACAAGCAGAAGAACTATCAAAAGCTCTTAGAAACCATGCCGGTCAATATATCCGAACCTTGACTGAGTCAATGCCCAATTTGCGTTTGACAGCCAGCGATCCCCAAAGAGTGCCAGAACCAACAAACTGGCTACCTCGCGCTGAACAAAGAAACCTGCAAAACAAAAACAGCCCATCTTTTTACAGCCGCTGGAAAGTCTCGGGCGGCGGCAATGTTCTTTCGGTCAGGGCGACCAAAGGACTGATTGAATTTTTCGTCGTACCAGACAAAGAAGTGCCGCACATTACC
Organism: Flavobacterium psychrophilum; assembly: GCA_943367505.1. Lineage (GTDB taxonomy): Bacteria > Cyanobacteriota > Vampirovibrionia > Obscuribacterales > Obscuribacteraceae. The sequence goes on from CALRJJ020000013.1 coordinate 12,802, forward strand.
ATGAGCGAATTTGGTTCGCGCTATCGCGGTAAATTTTCATACGTTGAGACCCGTGGCGGCAACGCTAGTGGCAGCGGCAGCGGTATGGCCTGGAAGCACGAAGGCATGAAGCTCAATGCTGAGCAAACTTGTCGTTTTGTCGAACATCTAATCGACGAACTAGCCGTGGGCAAAGAGCGCGTTCGCAGCAAACCATTTCCTGAAAAAATTCTGCCCACCTTAGAAAAGCAATTAGAGATTGAAAAAAACAATCTGCTCTTCAAGCTTCTCAATCAGCAAGAAGAACTGAAAAACCAGTTGGCGCGCGACCTACACGACAGTGTCATCGCCGACTTAATGATGCTCAAGCGCTACTTGTCAGGCGACAAAAAGCTGTCAGCCGAAGAGACCATCGAGATTGTCGACGAAGTAGTCGTACAACTTCGAGACATTGTCAACGAATACTCGCCAAGACAATTGCAAGAATGGGGTTTGCAAGTAGGAGTTGAAGATCTACTAGAGCGCATTTCCAGGCGCACAGGATTGACAATCGATTTCAAATTCAGCGGCGAGCTGCCAAAATATCCAGACTTAGTTAGCTTGCACATATTTAGAGTAATTCAAGAAAGTCTCAACAATATCGAAAAGCACGCTGGTGCCTCGGCTGTTACAGTCGACATCCGCGCCTCCTCTCACGGCATCAGTACATTTAAAGTTACAGACAACGGCGCTGGCTTTGACGCTGCCCAAGTGCGCCTTGAGGCTGATGGCTCACATAGCATGGGCTTAGAGGGCATGCGCGAAAGAGTAGAGCTAATTCGCTGCTTCTATCCTTGTCAGATTGCAATCGAATCAGAAAAAGGCCAGGGTACTACAATTACGCTCACTGTTTCTCAGCCAAACTAGTCTTTCGCCCCAAAAAACCCCACAAATCAAAAATAAGGTCCAAATTCTGTGCACAAACTGCCATTCAAACCCGCGGCATTCCTAACCACATCTTTATGCCTGACAATCGCTTACTGCGCTAGCGACGTTGAAACAATAGGCGTTTCTCCAGCAGTTGCCGCACCGGCAAAGAAAGATTTTGCACCTTACATGAAACTGGTACAGAATAAAATCAAATGGACGCCCCCAGCAAAAACTACTGTCAATAGCGTTTCAGTTACTTTTACCGTAGGAAAGAGCGGCACAATAAATGCAGTGAAAGTAAAAGAACCAACGGCAGATCCAGCCGTCGACCAACTGGCAATTGCAACCATTCAAAAAGCAGCACCATTTCCGCCACTGCCTGCTGGTGAATCATCCCTGGAAATAACTTTTACTCTGCCCTGCCAACGGGGTGTCACTGCCAATGGCGTGGATTTAAACCCTTACAGCAACGAAGTTTTCAAACGCATTCATGCCGCTTGGTGGGTACCCAAGCGGCTTTTGTTCATGCAAGTCGGCCTCAGTTACGAAATCAACAAAGATGGCAGCCTGGGAAAAGTCTCAATTGATAAATCTTCCGGCGACAAAAATGCCGATCGCTTAGCTGTGATTGGCGTCAAGAGAGCGGCACCATTCAAGCCACTACCAGAAGGAGTCGAGGCGCCTCTCAAGCTAAGTTTTAACGCTGGCTTCAAAGACGAACACGACAAAAACTTCTATATTTGGAACGGCGAACGCTTTAACATGGGCCAATCATATACAACCGCTGGTGGCACTGAAGTTGGACACAGAGACAACACCACCGAAAAAGACAAAGCATTTCACTTGCGCAAAGAAGAAGCATTGATCAAAATGGCTGACCTCGATGAGCAAATCGAAAAAGAAAGCAAAGCAAACCCAGAAAGCATCAAACTAGTGCCTCTGCTTGTTCAGTACGCCGGACAAGACAGGCTGATAGAAGAACATAGCGACGCCCTCGCTAAACTAAAGCAAGCTCTCGCTATCGCTAGAAAAAATCCACAAGGCAATGAAAAAGAGCTGGCCCAAAGTCTATGCGCACTAGCAACAGTTGAATACAATCTCGGCCATGTACAAGAGGCAGAGCCACTGCTAAAAGAAGCGATAGAAATCAAAGAAAATGTTCTAAAAAGCAAAGACAAAGAGCTAAAAGATTTGCTAGAGACATACGGCCGCATGCTCTACAAACAGGGCCGAGTGAAAGAATACGAAGAAGTGAGCAAGAAAGCTAGAGAGATAACTACCATCTAACTACAGGCACCGGGCGCAAGAATCTACTAGAAAAAATCACGAGAAAGAATCTACTAGCAAGTAGCTGCTAGCGGTAATATCGACTCAGAGCTTACGCTGAAAAAAGTCTTCAATATCTTCGTGCTTAATCACTCCGTCACCAGAAAGATAAAGAGAAGTTTTGTCTTTGGCTGCCTTGTACCCCACAGGCTTGGCATAGAACTTGTTGTCCAAAGACTGTTTGGCAAAGGCCTTTAGTTCAATGATTTGAATCCATTTATCACTGGTACCAGAAAACTTCTTCTGACCCCACCACTTTTTAATTACACGGCGCCCCAAGCCAACAGGTAGCCCCTTCGGCGCACGCCTCGAGGAAGTCGCAGTATCTAAAGACGAGGAAGAAGATGCCTGCAGTTCATCGCCAGTGAGCCCAATCAAAGCACACCAATGCCTTTTCACGACTGTCGGAATGGGCTGTTCATCGATATAAACCACCTCCGCCTCACGGCGAGTACGTTTTAACTTAGCGAAACCAGGTGCCTTCAAATCAGTTCCTGGCAAATAATTTGTATAGCGACGCAAACGCAGTCTCATATCAGAACCAGCGAGATGTTCGACCTCGGGTGGATCTCTAAAAACACAGCGATTCGGCCCATACTCAGCCTGCTCATCTTTGGCGTACTTATCGAAAGGCAGAAGCAAATAAGTTCTATTGTCTGGATTCACCATCCAAACATTCTCAGGCTCATCGGCAAGCCAAAGAGCATAGCCCTGCTTGCAAGTTACACGCAGACCAACCTTGCTCAAGTAAATCCTAGACTGATTGAACATGTCGCCACTAAGTGACAAAACAATCATTGGTGAAACAGTCATAGCAGCGTTGGCTCTGGGCTGCTCAAAGGCTGTACTGAAAAACAGCAGCACAGCACAAGACAAAGAAATGAATGGATTCCTGTTCATAGCTGTCACCATACGGTAGACGACCACAGATTCCTAACTACTACAGTACCCCAAAAAAGTCTTACAAGGCAAGTTGAAATAGAAAACACAGCTCCTTAGCCCGCGCGATTCAATCACAATGGCAAATGTGCTATAGATACTCCTGACAAAAAGGAATCGCCATAGTCCGCAGAAGTGTCGGGAGCTACAGTGTCAGCAAAAGAAGCAAAAGCTAAAACAGCAAAAGAAGCACCAAAAGAACAATCAAGAGCATTAGCCAACCAATGGTACGCCGAATTCTTTCAAGGTATGTCGCTAGAGCTGTGGCGCAGAGCTATTCCTATCGAACAAACTGAAGAAGAAGTGGCCTTTCTACTCGAAACTCTTTCAGCACCACGAGGCAGCAAGCTACTAGACGTACCTTGTGGCAACGGCAGACTCAGCCTGCCACTGTCGCTAATGGAATACAAAGTAACAGCAGTGGATTTCGCTCAAACATTCATCGAGCAAGCAAAAGAATCAGCTCGGGCACACAAGACAAAAATTGACTATATTCAAGGCGACATGCGCCAACTGGCTTTACCGCAAGAATATGACGGCGCTTTTTGCATGGGCAATAGCTTTGGCTACTTTGATCGCTCTGGCACCAACGAATTTTTACAAGCAATTGGCAAAAGCCTGAAGAGCAAAGCCCGCTTGGTGATTGACTCGGCCATGATAGCTGAATGTTTTCTCGTTAATGGCGGCGAGAAAGAATGGCTACAAGTCGGCGATATGTACATGCTCATAGAAAACCAATATAACTGCCAAAGTAGCACCGTAAAAACGACTTATACGTACATCCAAGACGGCAAGAAAGAAGTGCGCACCGCCAAGCATTGGATTTATACAGCCGGTGAACTCTGCCACATGCTAGGGGACGCTGGCTTTTCTACACTAGAATTGTTGGCATCTACTGACTTAGAAGCGCCAGAGCCATTTACTTTAGGCGCCGAGAAATTGATTTTAGTGGCCGAAAAGAAGTAAAGATCGAAATAATAAGAGCCAGTAATCACTATAGGCTGCCACTGCTATACTGATTGCCCGTTCGCTTAAGTTGCCCAGAGTGCTTTTGATGTTTAAGGTAATCAGTAAGGTAATCAGTACGGCAATCAGTTCCGTAATCTGCTTAGCAGCGGCCTGCCCTGTGCAAGCGGCCGATGGCCACAGCGTCAAAGAGTTCAAGGAAAACACCGGAAACAAACAAAACAAAAAATCCACGGGAACCACGGACACTACAGGAATTGCCGTTGAGCGCGTCAACGCCGCAAGCGGTGTTACCTATCAACTATTTCCACAAGGTAAATTTGTCTTCGAATTCTGCACAACTAGACCTTCAACAGCAGATAAAGATATCGTTCTTTGCATCCCGGCAGCTTTTACCCGACACGATAACAAAATTGACGGAGTATTCATTAGTAATGGTGAAATCGGCAACGCCGGTGCCATTAATCATGAGCTGGGTGGCGCTATGGTCATCGAGAACGGCCAGTGCAAACTACTTGCCACAAACAAAGCCACAAAGCTCTCGCCGGCATTTCTAGAATCAGTGCAAAAAGCGAAAGGCTCGCTGTTCCAGCAATTTCTAATTGTACACAACGGCAGCCCTGCTACATTTCGCGACCAGAGCAAGTTTCAGCGTCGGGCTATTGCACTGACAAAGCAGGGCACTTTTAAAATCTTTGAAAGCGATAAGGCAATTACCTTCAGCACCTTCAACAATGACCTGGCGGCCCTGGGCGTAAGCGAAGCATTATACTTCGACATGGGCGCCTGGGACGAAGGCTGGTATCGCCATGCCACCACCGGCAGAACCATTACAATCGGCCTGGATCGCTCCCATACCGATAGACAAAGTAACTGGCTAGTATTGAAGAAGGTGAAAAAGACATGAGTTCGCCAGAGAAAGCTTCACTTGAGCAAAGTGCGCAAGATAACCAACAAAAAGAGCCAAGCCTGATCGAAAAAGTACGGCGCTATCGCTGCCCCGGTTGCGGTGCCGACCTGCTTTTCGAGCCTAAAGATGGCGCCCT
>CALRJJ020000014.1:0-17927 GCA_943367505.1 Flavobacterium psychrophilum
CCCATAGCTGCCGGTTTGCACAATCAGTGTTTGGCTGCCGTCTTGGTGCTCGACTACCACTGGAGCATCTAGACGAGTATGGCTATGGCCGCCAATGATTGCATCTATTTGAGGAATTTCGTTGGCTAATATTTTATCGACATCAAGACCGCAGTGGGTCACCAAAATTATTTTGTCGACGCCTTGATTGGCAACCCGCTCGACTTCGTCTTTGATGGGGCTAAGCCAGTTTAGATCTTTTGATTTTTCGTTATTGCCCCTCTGCAAAACTACCCCGTCGCGGCTTAGGGAAAGAGTTTCGATGTCAGGGGTTATGGCACCAATGAAGCCAATTTTTTGACCAGCAATAGTCTTAATCACCGATGGTTTGAGAAGCTTTTTTAACTGCGGTAAAGCATCAGCATTTAAGTTACAGTTGAGAATGTCAAATTTGGCTTTGCCCAGCTGAGTAGCAAGATTGATGGCACCGGCATCAAATTCATGATTTCCCACTGTATAAAAGTCGTAGCCAATCATGTTGAGCATTGCTACTTCTATTTCGCCCAGGTAATGGGTGAAATAGGGAGTACCTTGGAAAATGTCTCCAGCATCGGCAACTACGACATTTTTATTCTCTTTGCGCAATTCTCTGATTAAATGACCTAAGCGGGCCATTCCGCCAACCAATTTTCCTCTGTCTTGGAAGGACTGATCGTGGGCATGAAGGTCATTAGTATGCAAGATGGTCAAGGTAAAATTGGCTTTTTTATCAGCCAGTGCCTGCGGTAGAGAGGCTATGAGGAGAGCACATATGAATGCGCTGAAAATCGCCAGAATCAGGGTTAAGCGCCAATTTATCGGCCGCTTTTCACTTTTGCTCGTTCTATCGGTTTCTGCCATGCTCTTGCCCCAGTTAATTGTGCCTTCTGCACTAGGTTCTTCTGTATACGCTCAATCTGGCCAAAAAGTTCGAAGCATTAGCTGTGAATTTGTGCCAGAAGATCAATGCCCCGTAGAGATTGCCTCTCTACGCTGCGAACTTGACCTTGATCCGTTTGATGCACCTATGTCTTCGCGCATATATGCAGATTACAAGAATACTAGTCAGCGATCTATATCTGCGGTCAAATTTAGGATTCGCTTTGTTGATGCTGAGGGCACTGAGCGAGGCACATTTCACGCTGTTGACAGCGCTTACGTAGCCGCTGGTGGCACCAAGGGTCATAAATGGAAGCGCGATTTCACACTAGACCCCAGGGTTGTGGCTATGAAAGTGCGCGTTCTGCAGGTCAAGTACGCCGAGGGTGGCGATTGGCAAAGCGTAAAAATGCAGGAATTGGCCCAACCTAGCTCTGCCGCGCCTAGCGCAGTGCCGCCTGCCGCCGGTGCCCCAGAGGGTGGCCCCTAAGACTACCTGCAGAGATTACAGCATCTGATAAAGGTATATGCGTAAGCTCAAAAATTTTCTTGTATTGCAGCAGCCAGCGGCTTCTCGAAGGCTTGATGCATATCTTTGATATTGACTGGTGATGTATTGTATATCCACTGCTAAAAATTGAATATTTCTCTCTATGGGAGGTTCGGATATGGCTCACGCCCGGGAGCCGATCACGACGATCCTTGCCATGGTTGTTGTTGCGATTGCATGCTTTGTCGTCGCCAAGGCAACCTGGCAGGTACTGCTTCTTGCTTTTGTCGTTGTGTGTTTCGGTTGTTGTCTCTACAAGTTGATTGAAAAGGATACTCGTTCACCAGGCGAGTTCACCCGCTAAAACCCTCTGCTGTTCGCGTTCTTTTACGTCTTGTAATTACTCAAAAACGAGCTTCCTAAGTAAATAGGAGGCTCGTTTTTTTGCCATTCAGGTTGGTATAACCTAAGTAAGACTGTATTTTTCAGACTCTCGAACACTTACAAGGTGGTAGTGCACAATGGAGCCCGGCTCAAGCGGTGAGATTCTCATTGTCGACGATGATCAGGCATTCCGAGCCTTTGTTTCCGCCCTGCTGAGCCGGCGTGGTTTCAAGGTTTGGGAAGCTCGCTGCGTGCGCGATGCGGAGCAGGTACTCGCTGCTTCTAAACCAAGGTTGATTATTGTCGACTATATGCTCCCCGATATGGACGGGGTTACCTGGATAGGCAAGTTGCGGGACGCTGGTAATGAAACTCCAATCGCCTTTATTTCTGGCCACTGGTGCGATCGCAGCACTTTTAACTGGTTGCGCAATATTCTCAAAGTTTCCCTAGTTCTACAGAAGCCTGTTTTGCCTGAGATTTTTGTCGAAGTTATAGACAGTATCTTGCCCCAGGCCGATTACCAACCTACTGAGACTGAATATTTAGATCACTCTTCTGGTCAGTTTCCTGGTCGGCCAGTTAGCCGTGTTTCTATGGTTGATATTGAATGTGAGAACATTCGCCAAGATTACCCTAATAGTGAATTAGCCAGAGCGGAACTGGCGCGCTTAGGAAATCTTGAATCTCAGCCTGAGTCTGTGCTTTTTAACAAACTAACGCAATTGCGAAAAATGTTAGAAGTGGAAGAGACAATCAATGTGGCGCGAGCCAATTATATAGTCGAACTCAAAGTCACTTGGGCGACATTGACAGCTCTTTTGCGCAGCATCAAAGACGAGCCTCTGGCCGCTCGCAAAGTTGAAGATGTCTTAGCCATTACTCACAAGATAAAGGGTACCGCTGGTTCTTTTCAGCTAGTTACTGTGGCTAAGTGTTCTGAGCGACTGGAAAGTATTACTAAAGCTTATGATCCAAACGCATCTGATACAGAGAGCGAAATGATCTGGTCTGAGGTCTTTCGTATTCTTGCTGATGGTGAATTGGCCTTGATTGATGCCCAGCAGAAGTACGGTGCACCGAGCTCTGAAGTTGAGCAGTATCGCACTCGTCTTTTGGCGGTCACTGACAATGACGGAGCTTTGAAACTTGAGGCTTTTAAAAAGGCAGCCGACTTGTCTATCTCTTCTAGTCATGCCTCAGCTTTAACTGCTCTTAGTCGCAGTAGCTTTGATGCGGTTCTAGTGGCGGAACCGTTTGCCAGTAAGCCAGACCTGTTTGAGTTTTGTCGTGATATGCGTTTGGCTGCCAGCAATCCGGCTCTGCCACTGCTGATGGTATCTGATTTGCAGGCGCCGACTCAGGGGAATGCCAATCTCGTGCCAGCAAAAATTAGTTATGCTGGATTCTCTGAAGTATTGCCGCTCATGCCTTCTGCTGATGAATTACATGATGCTCTAATTGAGGTTACCGATCTATCCTTCCGTAGCAAACCTAAAGTGCTCGTGGTTGATGATGATAGCGCTTTGACCGACTTTGTTTCTCGTATATTGAGCCTTGAGGGTTACAACGTTGAAACCTTAAATGAGCCGATTGGTATTATCCAGGCCCTTGAACGCTGCCAGCCTGAAGTAGTGGTACTTGATGTGATTATGCCGGGCTTGAGTGGCTATGATGTTTGTCGCGAGATACGCAAACACGAGCGTTGGCGCAGCTTGGCCGTGCTTTTCCTCACGGCGAAGAGCAATCAAGAAGGAAGGGCGCTGGCGTTTCGTGCCGGTGGGGATGACTTAATTGCTAAACCTGTTCTCAAAGAAGAGCTGATTGCTCGTGTTACTTCTTATGCTGAGCGTACTCGGCTTCGTCGCGATCAGCAGGATCGTGATCGCTTGACGCAGTTGCTCTCGCGCGAAGGATTCGTTGCTGAAGTTGAACCACGAATGAAAGAATGTATTTCAATTGAACTACCTTTCACTTTGGCTCTAGTTAGCATCGATGACTTTGATGAACTTGGTGAAAAGTTCGGTTCTGTTGTTGCTGAGTCAGTAATATGTGCTCTGGGAGCTTTGATTAGAGGGCGTTTCGAACCTTCTGTAATTAAGGCCCGCTGGGTTGAGCGGGTTTTTGTCTTGGCCTTCCCTGATCTAAATATAGACCAGGCTGGTGAATTGGTTAGTTTACTGGAGCAAGAATTTTCAGAAATTGAGTTTTCGGCTGATGATGATTCTGGTGGTGGTGATTGTACGGTCTTTAGGGTGTCTCTGACAGCTGGTTTTGCCAGTGCACCGGAGCATGGCATTCAGTTTAGTCATGTTCGCGATCATTGCACGAAAGATCTGATTGCGCGTCTGCGAGCGAAAGTTTCATCATGACTTGGCGTGTTGATAGTAAAGGCCTTGTTGTTGCTCTTTTGCTCATGGTCATGACTTTTGTAGCTGTCGCTGCGATTGCTTTTCAGCAGCAAAATTCTATGATTTCATACCGCAAACTGGTGATCGAGAGTTATCACCTGGGTGGACTCTTAGATTTGTTTTGTTCCTTATTGCAAGACGCCGAAAGAGGGCAGCATGATTTTTTAGTCAGTGGTGAACAAAGGCATTTAGTTTATTTCAATCGGGCTAACCAGGAGCTGGAGCCAACTGTTGCCGAGATCTTGCGTTCGCCATCTCTTGATTCTGATGATGCTAGAAAAGTGCAGCGCTTGAAGCAGCTGGCGCTTGAAAAGATGAATGAACTTGCTCTGGAGAATCGTGCTAAGGCTAGTGCACCGGGGCCAGCGGCTCAGCTAGATAGCGACAAGCTAGAAAAACAACCACTGAAGCTCGAACAGCCAAAACCTATGAACAAGATGGAGCAGATTCGTTCTATCGTTGATGAAATTAAGGCGGGGCAAAGTAGTCATAGAAAGCTTTTAACAGACCAGTTGCGGGAGTTCACTGAAAGCTCTACCGTGGCACTTTCAGTGGTATTTGCTTTTGCTATTTTAGCTCTTCTTGTATGTGGCTCAGTAGTAGTCGGTCTGTTTATTAGCAATTCCAAGATCACCGAGCGCTCTAAGATTGACGCCCTGGCTGCAGCTAGTGCCCGCGATCGCCTCAGTAACGTCTTTGCCAGTATGGATGAAGGTTTGTTGTTACTTGATACAAATAGTCAGGTTACCTTTGCTAATCAGTCCGCTCAGACAATGTTTGGTCTTGAGCAAACAGATCTGTTAGCAATGACTTTTCATCAGCTCTTTGCCGGCTCTACCAATCGACCTCTTTCTGATTATCTCAATTTGTCTAGTGTCTTTGAACGAGCCGTTAGTTTGCGTCACCTAGAGCTGCGGCTAATTCGTCCCCAACTGCAGCCTCTTTTCGTCAATGCAACGGTGATACCAATTACCAGTGAAAGCAAGGTGACAGGGGCGATTCTTACTTTCTTTGATACTACCGCTCAGCAGGAGAATGAAAAACACATACGGGCACAGTTTGATGTTACTCGCATATTGGCTCAGCAATTGTCCTTAGAAGAAACCGGACGGCGAATAATTGAGGCTATCTGTGGCCAGTTTGATTGGATTGGTGGTGAGTTATGGCTGCTCAATGAGGCCCGCGAACGCCTATCTATGGCTACTTTTTTCAGTGTCGGTGAAGAAGTCGAAGCGACTAATTTTAAACATTTTGCCGAGGGCTCTCTTGTCTACACCTTTGCCAAAGGCGAGGGTATTCCTGGTCGGTTATGGCAAGAAGAACAACCTATGTGGATTGAAGACGTATTGTTATCTGAACTCTTCATTCGCAAACAATTGGCTCAGGAAGCTGGTTTGCATACGGCCGTTGGTGTGCCAATTTTCTCTGGACAGAAGTTTTTTGGAGCTTTGTTTTTCTATTCTCCTGAAGTTAGAGCCAGTGATGAGTCTAAGCTGGCAATGTTTAGTTCAGTCTGTTCGCAGGTTGGTCAATATATCGAACACGCCCAAACCCAGGCACTTCTTGCTTTGAGTGAAGAGCGCTATAGCCTCGCGCTGGCTGGCAGTATGGATGGAATCTGGGACTATGACATCGTTAAGAAAAAGGCCTTCTATTCAAGTCGCTGGAAGGAGCTACTTGGTTTTAGTGATGATGAGTTTGAGAGCGATAGAGAGCAGTTCTATGATTGGGTTCACCCTGATGACTTAGCGGAGCTTAGGCGGGTGGAGAAAGCTCACCTTGATGGTGAGACGCCGGTCTTTAGTCATCTATTTCGCATTCGCCATCGCTCTGGAAAGTATATTTGGTTTTCATCTCGTGCTTGTGCTGTTCGCAATGCCTCGGGTGAGGCCATTCGTTTGGCCGGTGCTAGTCGCGATGTGACGAGTGAAATAGAAGCCAAACAGAAGCTGATTGAAAGCGAGCGCAAGTTCAAGGCTATTTTTGATAAGCAATTTGAGTTGATTGGTTTGTTGACTGTTGATGGTTACTTGATTGATGCCAATCTTTCTTCCTTAAATGTGATTGGTGCGACACTGGCTGAGGTCGAAGGTAAGCCGTTCTGGCAGTGCCCCTGGTGGACCCAAAATGAGGAATCTCAGCAGCAGATTCGCGATGGTATCTGTCAGGCAGCGGCTGGCCAGTTTGTGCGCTTTCAGACGGAGCATAGTGGCCCTAGCGGCACAATATTTGTTGATTTTTCCTTGCAGCCTGTTTTTGATGAGAATGGCCAGGTCGTTTTACTGATTCCTGAGGGCCGTGACATTACTGAGCTGAAAGCGGCTCAGGAGAAGCTTAGAGAAAGCGAGGCAATGTTCAGAAGGCTGACCGAAAATGTCAAAGCTATTTTCTGGATTTCTTCTTTAGAGCAGCGTTTTCTCTATGTTAGCCCGGCTTTCTCTGAAATTACTGGAGGAGCAGTGGCTGATGTATTGGCTGATAGCGAAGCTTTCTTTGCCTCAGTGCACCATGATGATCTTGCTCTTGCCAAGAAACTTTTGACCGAGCGAGATGGAATTGAAGTGCAATTTCGCATTATGCGCGATCGTGACCAGGTGCGCTGGATTTCAGCTAAGACTTTTTCCATTAGCGACGACCATGGCCAGGTTGTTCAACTCTGTGGCGTTGCTGACGATATAAGCGATCGCAAAGAAGCCGAGAAGCGCGTTAGTGAGTTCTACTCAACTGTCTCTCATGAATTGCGCAGTCCACTTACTTCTATACGAGGTTCTCTGGGTTTGATTGAGAGCGGATTGGTTGGCGAGGTTAGTGAAGAGGCATCTACTTTTGTTACCATTGCCCGCATTGAGTCTGATCGCTTAATTAGACTGATCAACTCTATTCTTGATTTGCGCAAAATTGAAGCCGGCAAAATGGAATTGAAATATCAAAAGACAAAAATTTCTGACTTGCTACACTCTACTGTGGCTAGTCTTGCCGGAATGGCCCATGAATCACAAGTCACACTTGTCACAGACCCTAGCTGTGATGATGAAATACAGCTCGATCGTGATCGCATCATTCAAGTGCTGACAAATTTGGTTTCTAATAGCATCAAGTTTTCCAAAGAGCATTCCACTGTTGTCGTCAAGGCTGTGCGCCAGACTGACTGTATTTATTTCTCTGTTGTAGACGAGGGCGCTGGTATCGCTGCTCGTGACCTGTCAAAGTTGTTTGGTAAGTTCCAGCAACTTGATTCAACTGATTCTCGCTCGCAAGGTGGTACAGGCCTTGGCTTGGCGATTTCAAAAGCTCTAGTAGAACAGCACGGTGGCGAAATAGGTGTGGAGAGTGAACCCGGTAAAGGTTCGAAGTTTTGGTTCACCATACCTGTTAAGGCAAAGCTTAAGGGCGAGCGCGCGAAATCTTTAGCTTAGCTTGAACTTTGTCGGCTACTAAGCGCAGTTCTTCTAGCTTGAGGACATAGCAGAAGGCCGTATAGAGTAAAAGCCCGGCACTACTAGCGATACCAATGTTCAATGCCAAAACTATTTTATTGGCCCAGGTCAAACCAACCATAGAGGCTAAAATTGAAGCTAGATGCTGAGCAGCGGTCTGAGGAATGTTATTGCTAATAAGATAGCTTGCCAGGCCGCAGAGGCCAGATCCAGCAACCATAATTATTAGCGGTTTAATCATAGACACTGTACCTAGGCGGCCGGTTTTCTTGCGCAAGAAATAGTAAAGCCAGCTTAAATTGAATATGGTAATTATGGTAGTGGCCAGGGCGATGCCACCGATTCCTAATTTAAATACTGAGACGAACAACCAGTCTAGGAATATCTTTACTAGAATGGCCATTACGGCTATGGCAAAGGGTGTGCGACTGTCTTGAAAAGCGTAAAAGACGCGGGTGAGTAAGTCGCGGGCGACATAAAAGAAGATCATAGGTGTCAATATAAGCAAAACTGATGTCACCATCCCAGTGTCGTTGGCTGTCCATGCACCTTTTTCAAAAAGCAGTTTGATCACTGAGCGGCCTTCTACTAGTAGCAGGGCCGATACAGGCAGAGCCAAGAACCAAAGTAAGGTTAGAGCGCGTTTTAATTCAAATTTGAGATCGTCAATTTTTCCGACGGTTACATGCTTAGCAAAGATTGGCCCAATAGGAACTAGCATGGCCGTAACTAAAATACCTAGGGGTAGCTGTACCAGTCTATTGGCATTACAGATAGCCGACCAACCACCTTGTTCTAGGCCTGATGAAAAAGCTTGATCTACATAACCAATTAACGTGCCAATGGAAGTGCTGAAAGTCAGTGGTAGAAACATCACTAGATATTCTTTCATGCCCGGCTGTAGCTTAGTAAAAATATCAAAACTAAGGCAAGGACGGGATTTGAGCATACCGGGTATTTGCACCGCTAACTGGCCAATACCACCAACCAATGTACCTAGGGCCAGGGCAACACCACCGTCAGTGTGGGGCAAGAGTACAAAAGTGATGATTGCTCCCGAGGCAAAGGCCGGTGCAATCGATGGCCAAAAATGTTCATTGTAGGTGTTTGATATACCGCAGCCAATGCCGACTAGCCCGGCAATCATAATTAGAGGTGCCATGATACGCACCTGTTTGATTACTTCTACCAAGCGCTGAGCGGTGCTATATCCATGACTAGCATCGACGGTACCAGGCACAATTGCCTGCACTATGATTGGTGCAAAAATATAAACGAGTAGAGCAATGAGGCCCATGGCTATGGCTGTCCAAGCCATAATCTGCATTACTAGCTTGCCGTTGCCACCTTCTCGTTCTTTGGTCAATGTAGCGAATGTCGCAGTATGAAAGGGGCCACCTTGACCGCCAAAAAGTACAAGTATGGTGCCAGTAATTGAATAGGCATAGTTGTAGGCATCGGCAACTATGCCAAGGCCAAAAGCGTGACCAACGATTATGTCGCGAGCAAGACCAGCAAACTTAGAGAGCAAAGTAAAGAGCGCAACTAGAGAAAACGTTTTAGCTAAGCTTTTTCCGGAGCCCGGTTTTGCATCCTCATTTGTTTTCTCAGTAGCGGGCTTAATGTCCGACACTTTCAGGCTCTTTGCTTATGCCGCCTAGTTCAGCTGCATATTTCACTGAGGGCGGAACAACAGGTTGAATTTTCTTACCCTTATCACCAGGGACAGTGACATAGTCTGGTGAGATATTGAGGTAGCGTGCTGCTTCCATGCCAACGGCATTGAAGACTGGCCCCGCTACAGTGTTACCCCAGCGACCATCTGTTTGGGGGCTATCCACCACAGCGATGCAGGTTAGTTGTGGGTTGCTGGCAGGCAAGAAGCCTACAAAAGAAGCAATTGTTTGACCAGCCATATAGCCGCGGCCATTGGCCGTTACTTTCTGGGCGGTACCTGTTTTACCAGCCACTCTATAGCCAGGAATTTGACCCGCTATTTGTGTACCTTCGTAGATGTTTTCAGCAAGAAGACGTGAAACTAGTTTGGCTACTTCTGGCGCCACAACTCGACGTTTCTTTGGTTCGATCCATTTTTCGGTGACACCATTGCTGGGGTCATATACTCTTCTGATTAGGTGAGGCTGAATCCAAACACCATTGTTCGCAACTGCACTGACTGCAGCTACTAGCTGTAGAGGAGTTACCGCAATGGCGCCTTGACCAAAGCCGGTGGTAGCAGAGTCAATCGGTGTCCAATATTTGGCAGGAGTTAACAGACCACGTGATTCGCCTGGCAGTTCGATGCCGGTGCGTCGACCTAAGCCAAAGTCATAGAGTTTGTCGTGGAACACTTGAGGTTTCATCGCCATACCAATCATGGCTGAAGCGATGTTGGAAGAGTGGATGAAGAGACCCTTCAAATCGATGGTGCCATGGCCGCCATCGTGGTTGTGGATGGTGCGATTGCCAATCGTTAGCGAGCCACCATCGTAAAAAGTAGCGTTAGGTTTGATTGCTCCGGTTTCAAGACCAGAACAAACGGTAATGATTTTGAAGGTCGAACCAGGTTGATAGACATCAACCATAGACCAGTTTTTGAGAATCTCGTATGGATATTTGTTGTAGTGATTGGGATCAAACGATGGGTAGTTGGCCCAGGCAAGAATCTCGCCAGTATTTGGATCAGCTAGAATTACCGCGCCTTTTAGAGCATGTGAGTGTTTGCACATGGCATACAATTCTTTTTCAGCCAAGTGCTGCAAATAGTTATCTATGGTCAGCTCAACGTGGCGACCTAGTGGTGGCGTGATGTCCCAGGATGGCTCGCGCTCGGGCACTAATATTGGATGGCCCTTGCCGTCTAACTGGGGCTTGGGAATGGTGCCAGTATTAGTGAGCATCTCGTGTTCGGCCTGTTCTACTCCACCCTGGCCGTGAAATTCAGCGTCAGTAAAACCTAGCAGGTGAGCGGCAAGGGCCCCTTCTGGGTACTGTCTAAAGGGGCGAGGTACGATATCAATGCCAGCCCAGTTTAGTGCCTGTAGAGCGTCTGCTGTCTCTCTATCAAGGTGCTTGGCTAAAGTTACGACAGGGTAACCTTGGTTGAGCAGCTTAGAAATTTTTGCCACTGGTTCTTTAACAATGGCTGCTAGTTTTACAGCTGCTTCTTCGCGCTCAGCTTTGAGCAGCTTAACGTGCACATAAATGTCGTATCTAGTTGTATCTATCGCTAGAGGAAGGCCACGGCGGTCAGTAATGGCGCCACGGTGCACCAGCATGTTGTGCTGTTGTCTTTGGGTTTGGGCTTTCTCTGTAAGTTTGCTGCCTTGATAAATTTGTAGATAGTAGAGTCTGGCAACCACCGATAGGGCGCATACACCTAAGACAATTTGACAGAAGCGCAAACACCAAAGAGGCGATTTAGGCTGACGCCGTTTTCGCCCGGTTCGGGACCTTGTTCTTACCGGTCTATCTATCAAATCTCTAGGCAAGTCCTTTCCACTCCGCCATCAACAAGACCCGATATATATCTATCGGATACTTTTTGATTTGTTACAAGAAATGGTTGTCAGAAGTAACAACCAATATTTTAGTAGCCTGGCATCAAAGGTAGTTGATGTTTGGCTGGCTTGAAAGGATTAAGTTTTGGAGCGGTCACTTCTTTGACTATCTTGACTTCTTCCGGCACTCGCAAACCGGTGCTACCGGTGACACTAGCCTGGATGTCTTGATACGAGACCCTCTTGAGAAGGTCGTAAGACTGTTCAGAATTTTGTTCACTGAGGCGACGGACCTGGTCTTGAACCTTACCTACTTCACTTGACGAGGAAACATCAAAGCCATAACCCAAGATGGCTAAGCCACACAGAGCTATTAATGAAGCTTGTAGCGTTCTGTTTACACGTACTAAAAAAGGGGCTTTGCGGGTTTTGCGCTTAGGAGACTCAATCGGTACCAGGTGCGGACGAGCGGTCCGTGATGGCGCTGGTGTGGACCGAACGGGAGAGGCTTGATTTTGGCTGTAGCCGAAGGCAACAGGATAAGTCGTAGCTGGTTGCATGTTTTCAACCAAGGCAACTCTGGCAACGGACACTCTTGCGGCCGAATCATTATGAGATCTTCCGTAAGCGAAGCTCACGGGTTGTTCTTCGTTAACGCGGCGGCGCGGGAGAGTGTTAACCATATATACTCCTAAATCAGCTTTTGAGCTGCACGTAGTTTAGCACTACGGCTCCGGGTGTTGGCAAGCAATTCTTCTTCAGAAGCTGTAACAGGTTTACGCGTAATTATCAGTACCTCGCACTCTTTTTGGCAGGTACAAACGGGGGCTCGAGGGGGGCAAATGCACGACGCTGCGGCCATCTTGAAGAATTGTTTAACGATTCGATCTTCCAAGCTATGAAACGTAATAACTACTAATCTTGCCCCTGGCTTTAGAATAGTTAATGACTCTCGTAAGAAATCTTCAAGACTCTCAAGTTCCTCATTAACAGCCATTCTTATGGCTTGGAAGGTTCTAGTAGCCGGATGTATATAGCCACCACCAGCAGAGCCGAAACTTTTTTTGTAATTTTTTTTATCAGCAGCTCTAGGTATGCAACGAGCGACAATATCAGCCAGAGCAAGAGTAGATTCGATCGGTCTATTCGACACTATGCGATTGGCTATCTTGCGGCTATGTCTTTCTTCGCCGTATTTGTAAATGATGTCTGCCAGTGCGCCTTCTGGCCATTGATTGACTATGTTGTAGGCTGAAACTGATTCGCTGCGATCCATTCGCATATCGAGTGGGCCTTCTTTCTGAAAGCTAAAGCCACGCTCTCCTTGATCTATTTGCATCGACGATACGCCTAGATCTGCCAATATGCCACCATCAATGGTATTGACACCATATTGCGCCAATGACTCTTTTAGATATCTAAAGTTGGAGTGAACCATAGTGGCTTTGTCGCCAAAGCGCTCCTTGAGCCGCTCCAGGCTGCCAGCGTCGCGGTCAAAGGCATAGAGTTTGCTCTTGCCCTCGGTCAGCTCAGCAATACGTGACAAATGCCCGCCAGCGCCGGCGGTGGCATCTACATATGTGAGACCGGGCCGTACATCCAATGCCTCGATAACTTCGTTGAGGAGAACCGGTATATGTTCCAAAAATTAATCAGTCCGTATATTTAATTGCCCGAAGAAGGGCGGTCTGGCTGCGGGCTTTTGCTTGTTCTTTCTTTGCGCTTCGCCACTACATCGAAGTCTCCGCAGATTGAGTATATCAAGGCCAGGCCAACTAGCAGACCAGCGGCAGCAAAGAGAGCGGGATACTCTGGTCTGCTGGCAATAAGATTAAGTGATAGAAGAATTTGTGAAAGGAGTACTGGGATAGCCAAGAAAATGGCTGGCACGAGCAATTGTCTGGCGCTAGCAGTTGTGCCGGCGCAGTGCCATCTCAAGCCGTCCCACCAGAAGGTCAAGGCGATTTTGAGACCCATGCTATTGGCTGGGTAGAGCATTCTTCCGCCACGCAGGGCGACGAAGCTACGCTCGCAAGAAGTACATTTCAGTGTTTCAGTAATACCAAAAGGCTCAATCATGCCGGAACTGCAGCGTGGGCATGGATACGACTGGTTGGCTGCGATTATTTGTTGACGGATTGAAAGATTTTGGTAGGAAGAATGGAACATCTGAAAATTCCCCATGGACCGAGTAAAAATATAGGCACAGTCGAACTGCATCGACGTCATACCCCGTCGTTGCCTGTTCTTTTGGCAAGAGATCCAATCCCCTGTATATTCTTGATACCCGCTAGCGGGCCTCCCCTCTACAGGTCTGAGAGAAAATTGCTAGATTTAATCAAATTCGTTTAGTGGCTATGGTTAGGTCGGCCGATAACGCTCTAATTTAAGAGAAATAGGGGTCTTTTCTGCTCGCACCAAGGGCACCCACTGCCAGCATCAGCCGGAATGTCTCGCCGTAATCAGCGCCTTGAATTGTTATGGTTCTAGCGGAAAGTCGCTTGATTTGTGGTAACAGTTCAGCAGCATCAGCCATGGATGGGTCAAAGAAAGTTATTTCAATCTGGGCCGGTTCGGCTGCTTTGAATAATTGCCAGTGCTTTTTGTTGGTGGCCTGACGAGCTTTTTCTTTTAAGAGCTTGAGATTTTCTTGATGTGGGTGGAACACTGCGGCATAGCGCGAAACAGCAGTTTTAACCTGGGCCGTGACAATATCTCCCAGTAGATCGCGGGCTTCTTCACAAACAGTGTCATCACCGCACAACATCGCTATCGGTACGCCAAAGTAACCAGCCAATGCGGCATTGAGGCCTGTTTCACCCACTGGTTGACCGTTCAGTTTCACTTCAAAAAAGATCTGGGCCCTGTAAGTGTGGCTTAAAACCCCAGTGGCATGACCGGCTCGGGCGTGATAGCCGACAAATACGGCAAAATCGGCTGGGTCTATCCCTGAAACCATCGAGAATGGCTTCTGCCAGCCGCTGCGCACTGAAACCCCTTTATGTTGGTAAAGCTTCTCTATATGAAGATTGCGCATATCCCAGTGCGAATCGTTCACCAGAATATCGTCTACACCGCCGGCCAAAAGGCCTTCAATTACAGCATTGGTCTCCTCATGCATTAGTTCTAGGGCCCTAGCGTAGCCTGGCTCGTTGGGCTGGGTTTGGCTTGAATGCAAAATTCCGTTAACGCCTTCTAAGTCAACAGATATATACGCTCTCATTTTGTTAGTAACCTTCTACTGCTCATTGCTGCTGCAAGACTAAAATTGGATGAGTATATAAGGGATTATCGCCAATTCCCTTTAAGTTTGTTACTTCCTGATCATGTCAAGCACAAGAAAGCTGGCAAGGGTTATAATCTCCCGAGATATATGGAAACCGACCCCAATCAGTTGTTACCGCATTCATTGCCATTTACCAAGATGCATGGTCTTGGCAACGACTTCGTCATGGTCAAAGATGTTGACCTCGATCTAGCCTTGCGTGGTCTATTAAAGGCGGCTGGGAAAAATTTAGATATTGCTGCCACTCTTAGTCGATTAGCTCAGTTAGTGTGTGATCGGCGTTTTGGCATTGGTGCCGATGGTCTAATTGTCGCGGTCAGTCCTGATGCCTCTGCCGGCTTTGTGGCTGAAAAAATTGTCAGTGCCTATCCTTCTTATAAGCAATGCGATTTGGCCTGGATTTACATCAATAGTGATGGCTCGTCTTCTGATATGTGTGGTAATGGCCTGCGGTGTTTAGCTTATTTTGCTCGTGAAAATGCAAAGTTTGAGAGTGAAAGACGTTGGCCCCAGACTGATCGTTTCAGAGTTGCAACTCGGGCCTATCCTGTTGATGTCACGGTTTTCAACTCGCTAACAGGCTCTGCCGGCGGTGCAGCTAATAATCCCAATCAGCGTTTTATTAGTACAAGTTTGGCTGCGCCCGAGGTCAAATTTGTTGGCGAAAAGCTAACTTTGGGCGATATCACCCTTAGTGCCACTGCTATTGATATGGGTAATCCTCACTGCGTCATCTTTGATTGCCCAGAGTTGGAATTGACTCAATATCAAGACTGTATGCATGGTATATCGAGTGGTGCCTCTGCCACTTTCGTGGAAAAATTTCCTGGTCGATTGCTTGACCTGGCCCATCAGATTCAGGGCCTGTCTATCTTTCCTCAAGGAGTTAATGTTGAATTTGTTCTGCCCCAGGGGCGAGATCGGGCTGTCGTATACGTAGTAGAACGAGGCTGTGGGCCAACTTTGGCCTGTGCCTCAGGTGCTGCGGCCGTGGTGGCAGCAGGGGTAATTGAAGAGCGCCTAAACCGCCAATGCTGTGTTATTCTTCCAGGTGGGGAACTTGAGGTCACCTGGTCTTCCTTGGATAATCTCATCGAGTTAAACGGACCAGCGCAAATAGCATTTTCCGGCGAATTTCCACTCGACGATAGATTGTGTTCTTCTGATTTGCTAGCCAATCACTCTAGCTGCGAAAGCAGAGAGGAGTTGCCAGCATGACTATGATCATGGAAGCTGATCAACGCCGCGAATGGATGAAGAGTCGTCGCAAGCAACGGAAAGCAACCCGTCGCGCTAGATCGCGTAGACAAACTTTGCGCTATGTACTTTTGTTCGGCATGCTTATCGCTGGAGCTGCTTGTTTTACCCACTTGCCCTGGGCTCTTCATAATGAAAAAACTGAAGTGATAGTGCACGGTAATTCGGTGGCTACCAAAGATCAAGTTCTTAAGCTTGTGAAAAATGCAGTCAATGTGCCGATTTACCGCATTGATCCTAAGAAATTAGAAAATCAAATTGCTTCTCTTAAGGCTGTTCGTCATGCTTTCGTTCGGCGCTACGCACTACCGAAGCCGCATCTAGTCGTAGAGATCCTAGAAGAGTATCCCTGGGCTACCTATAGCCCTGATCCAACCAAGCCGGCCGAGGCCGTTATTGCCCAATCGGGTCGATTTATTTCCATATCTGAGTTTCCTGCGGTGGTTCGCCCTCACCTCGTTATTTACGGGCAGCATAGTTTGAAGCTCACTTCGCGCGAAGTGGCTCAGTGGGCTAGTTGGGCAAACTATATTAGTAGTCAGACCGGGCGACCTGTTGATTACATTGATATGCGTCAGCCCTTTGACGTTAAGGTTGCTAACGGTGATTTGACCTTAAAAATTGGTTTGCCGGATGCTACTTTGACCAGGCGGCTAGGTCGTTTGGTTTCAATTCTTCCAACTGTTGAGCCAATAAAAGACAAAGTCGAATTTATTGACCTTGGTCTCGATAATTCAATACCACTAAAAATCTCCAAAAATCCTAAGCGGCCGACTGAAAAATCGGAAGCTGAAGACGCTCGCAATGAAGCGTTGAACAACATTCCAGAAAGTATTCAGGGCGCTCTTTCGAGCACACCGAGCAATGGCCAGTCTCAAGCTAATTCTGCTGCGGTACCAACTGCGACAGCTGGCTCTGTGTCAGGCTCTACGCCAAGTTCTCTGCCCAATACTAAGCCAAATCCAGCAGTGGCTCAAACTTCAAATACTCTATAAGCTCTCTGTCAGAGCCGCTTTAGCACCTTCCCACAGGTCGTTTAGTTGCTCCGCCGAATGTTCTTTGAGGGGCCGTTCGCTATGCCGCTCCATCCACTCAAAGCGGTTTTTAAATTTGTTGATGGTCATTAGCAAGCACTCTTCCGGGTCGAGGGCATGCCAGCGAGCCAGATTGACCATGCAGAACAAGGCATCGCCAAATTCAAGGGCAACCTCTTGCTTGGCTTTGTCACTGTCTTTCTTTTTGCTCGGGTCAATTGTCTGACCGCTTTTGGGGCTGACTAAGTCAGGGTGCGAAATAGCTTCTTGGAGTTCGCTAATTTCTGAATGTAGTTTGGCCCAAACATCAGCTTCTTTTTCCCATTCAAAGCCCTGGTTGACAGCCTTTTCAGAAATTTTTAGGGCTTGAAGCAAGGCTGGCATGGTTTTAGGCACCCCAGCTAGAGCTGATTCTTTTGCCTCAGGCTGCTCTTGCCATTGGTCGAGCTTTTCTTGCTTCTCTTTTTCTTTCAATTCCTGCCATTGGGTTACTACCCCTTCTGCCGTATCAACTTTTGAGTCGGCAAAAACGTGGGGATGACGCCTGATCATCTTGGCATTTATCGAGGCAGCGACATCTTCAATCGTAAAGTTTCCATCGTCTTTTGCTACTTGTGAATTGAGTACAATTTGTAGCAGTAAGTCACCCAGTTCTTCTTTGATTTTTTCAGGGTCGCCTTCGTGAATTGCTTCCATCACTTCATAGGCCTCTTCTAGCAAATAGCGGGCTAGACTTTTGTGAGTCTGCTCTCTATCCCAGGGGCAGCCTTCAGGAGATCTGAGCTTGGCTACGGTTGCAATGAACTGCTCTAAATGTGAACCTTCTAAATTTGAGCTTTCTAAATCTGAAGACATGGGGCTCCATAGGCTTTAAGCTATATGTATAACCAGAGGCTAGCATAGCTTCTCTTTCCTTTTCTTAGTTTGTGGGAATAAATCTCGTGGATATATGTGTTATTGGCGCCGGCTACGTAGGTCTAGTGACGAGCGCTTGTTTAGCTTATCTTGGCAATCATGTCACGGCAGTTGAAGCCAACCCGGAGCGCTTAGGTAGTTTGAAAAGTGGTTTAGTGCCATTTTTTGAGCCCGGATTGCAAGATTTTGTTAGAGAGACCAGTGAGTCTGGCTTCCTCAATTTTTCAGACAATTTAGAAGAGGCTGTTAAGCGGGCTCAAATCATATTCATCGCGGTAGGCACTCCTTCACTTCCTAACGGTGAGCCCGATCTCTC